>CALJUJ010000797.1 GCA_937975525.1 uncultured bacterium | reverse complement strand
CGCTGCCCGCAACAGGTCGGCAAACGGCTGTGGCAACGACGCCGCAGCACTGAGCCCGAGATTCTCGGAAACGCGCTCGAAGAGCGGCTTCGGTCGTGGGAAGAACACCAGCTCGACTTCCTCATCCACGTCGATGCCGGCGAGCTTTTTCGCAGCGTCGATGGCGTCCCAGAACCCACCCAACTCGTCGACGAGCCCCTGCTCCAACGCCTGCGCGCCGGTCCACACGCGGCCGCGGCCGACTTCGTCGACTCGCTCGACCGTCATCTTTCTTCCGGACGCGACGCGGTCGACGAACTCGGCGTAGATATGCTCCGCCTGCTCGGCGAGCTTGGCGCGCGCCGCCTCGTCGAGCGGTACGGTCAGATCGGTCAAGTGCGCGAACTTGCCACGGCTCAGGTGCTCGACGTTGATTCCCGCGCCGGCGAGGAACTCGCGGATCATCGGCCGCATGACGACGACGCCGATCGACCCCGTCAGCGTCGTCGGTTGCGCGACGATGCGGTCGGCGCCAACCGCGATGTAGTAGCCCCCCGAGGCGGCGACGTCCGACATCGACACGACCACGGGCATTTTCTCTTGCACCGTGCGACGTGAACGCCAGATGAGATCCGACGCCAGCGCCGAGCCGCCTGGGCTGTCGACGCGCACGACCAGCGCCTCGATGTCGTCGGCCGCGGCGATCTCGGCGAACGCTTCGGCCATCGTGTCGGCGCCGACGTGCCGTCCGGTGAGACCGGTGCCGCTCTCTCCGGTCATGATACTCCCCGACGCGTAGAGCACGCCGACCTTGCGGCCGACGTTGAGCCCGAGCTCGGTGACGTCGACGTCGGCGTAGTCTTCGAGCTCGACGAGGGGGGTCTGGTCGCCACCGAGCGAGTCGTGCACGGTGCGCAGGTACTTGACGCCGTCACTGAGCCCGGCATCGTCGTACTGCTGCGGCGTCCCGAGGCCGAGGTCGATCAACTCACGGACGCGCGGCTCGTCCAAGCCGCGCGCCGACGCGATCGCCCCGACGAACTCGCCGTCGATGCCGTCGAGCAGCGACGTCGCCATCTCGCGGTGCTCGGGCGTCATTTCGTCGAAGGCGATGACGTCGCCCATGGTCTTGTACTCGCGGATCTTCTCGACGTGGACTTCGATGTCGAGCTTGTCCCACATGCCGCCGAGAAACATGAACTGGGCACCCAATCCCGTCAGCGGAGCCGACGACGCCGGGGCGAGGTGCAGGCGGTCGGCGGCCGAAGCAACGTAGTACTCCATGTTGCTCGCGAGGACCTCCTGCTCGAGGACGGCAATCACGGGCTTTTCGGATCGCCGAAACGCGAGGATCGCGTCGCGCACCTCGCGCGCCTTGCCCCATCCCAGGTCGAGGGCGCCGACCCGCAAGACGAGGCCGGCGATACGTTCGTCGCGTGCCGCGGCCCGTAGCCGCAGAAGCACGTCGTAGAGATTCGGGCCACTCTCCGCGAGGACCGTGCCGATCAAGTCCGCCGGGGGCGCTTCGTCCAGTCCCCCCTGCAGGTGCACGAGCAGGTACGACCCCGTGCGGATGCCGTCGCCGCCGGAGCGCAGTCGCGACACCAGCCCCAACACGATGAGGAGAAGCAGAACCAGAACGATCCACCGACGACGCTTGCGCATGAGCCAAGGATTACCGTAGCCGGTGCACCAAGAAAAGCCGCGCCGCAATGGGTATCGATCGACCGGACCCGTCGCGACCTGGCCGTCGAGGGAGCATGCACAGCCGCACCGATTGGATTGCCACGATCTTCGACATGGACGGGGTTCTCGTCGACTCCGAGCCCCTGCACATGCGCTCCGCGAACCGCTTGCTGGCGCGTTGGGGAGCGCACATCGACGAGGAGACGTACAAGAGCTTCATCGGCAGCGGCGAGTTGGCCACCTGGACCGCCTGGCGCGAGAAGTACCACCTCCCCCCGTCGGTCGATCAACTCATCGCCGAGCACACACGACTGCGCGTCGCCGAGGTTACGGCAGGCGTCGACGCCATCTCCAGTGCCGTCGACCTGGCTCGTCGCCTTCATCGAGCGGCCCACCCGCTCGCGCTGGCGTCGTCCTCGACGCGCGCCGTCATCGACGCCATCCTCGCCCGCCTCGACCTCGACGACGCCTTCGCCCTGCGCGTCTCGGGCGAAGATCCCGAGGTTCGCCACAGCAAGCCCGCGCCCGATGTCTACCTGCGCGCCGCCGAGCTGCTCGGGGTCGACCCGCGACGGTGCCTGGCCATCGAGGATTCCGGCCCCGGGGTCGCAGCGGCCAAGGCCGCGGGGATGTTCTGCATCGCCGTGCCGAACCGCTGGACCGACGGCCAAGATTTCGGACGGGCGGACGTCGTCCTCGCCGACCTCGCCTACCTGCCGCTGCTGCTCGAGGAGTGACGCTCAAGCCGTCGCCGTCGAGACCGGAGCGGCGGTGGCAGCGAGGGCTTGCAGGGCTTCGGAAAGGTACGGAATCGCTTCGTCGGCGAGAGACAGCTCGGGAGCGAGACGCTTGCCGAGACCTTCGGCAGTCATCAGCGCCAGATTGACCATGGTCATGTGACTCCGAGCGCGGATGTGGTGGCGCCGAAGTACGTCGAAGAGGCGACCGATCTCGACGGTGATCTGGACGTTGCCGAGACCTAGGCGATGGACGGCGGTGACGAGCGCGGCCATCTCCCGCTCGTAGGCGTCGTAATCGCTCGTCGCTCGATAGGGGGCGTTCTCGTAGAACAAGCGTGCCACGGTGACGCCGTCTCCGGTGGCGAACGCGAAGAGGAGCTCGGCGGCGGAACGTCGATCTTCCGTGGTCAGCGAGCCGACGAGGCCGAGATCGAGGAGGACGATTCGTCCGGGCGGAAAGAAGCGCAGATTGCCGGGGTGCAGATCGGCGTGCACGAAGCCGTGCAGGAAGATCATGCGGCACACACAGCGCATCCCCGCAGCGGCGATGCGCTGCGGATCGACGCCGGAGCGCTCGATCTCCGATTCGTGGACGCCGCCGATGAACTCCATCGTCAAGACGCCGTTCGAGCTGGCCTCGGGGTAGACGCGGGGAAAGCTGACGTCGGGGTCGTCGCGGAAGTTGTCGGTGAAGCGGGCGTTGTTCTCGGCCTCGCGGTCGAAGCGCAGTTGCTCGGCGACTGCTTCACAGAAGTGCTCCATCGCGTCGGCGAGCGACACCAGGCGCAGCGACGGAACGATGCGCTCGAGCGTACTGGCGAGAAAGACGAGGATCGCGCGGTCGAGCGTGACCAGGCGCTCGATGTCGGGTCGACGGACTTTGACGGCCACCTCCGTGCCGCCGTCGGCGAGGACGGCGCGGTGCACCTGCGACACCGAAGCCGCGGCGACTGGCTCGGTCGCGAAGGAGCGGTAGACCGACTCGAGCGGGCGGCCGAGCTCGCGTTCGATCGCGGCCCGGACTTCGGCGTACGGAAAAGGCGCGACGCGGTCCTGGAGCCGAGCGAGCTCGGACACCAACGGCGGCGGCAGGAGATCGCCCCGGGTGGAAGCGATCTGGCCGACTTTGATGAAGGTGGCGCCGAGGTCGGCGCAGAAACGCACGAGGGCGCGGCCGAGCGCACGCGTCCACGGATGTTGGTCGCTGCGCCGCAGCCGGATGCCGTCGGCGGGTAGACGAACCGCGGCCGCGAGCCCGGCACGGGTCATCTGCAGACCACGCCGCAGCAGCGCGGTCCACGGCACGGGCGATCTGCGCTCCGCCGGCGGTCGCGGCGCGGCCACGGGCGCGGTCTCAGGCGTCACGCACTTGGACGCTCAGATAGTTCTCGATGCCCATTTGTCCAATCTGGGAGAGCTGGGCCTCGAGCCAGTCGATGTGCTCCTGCTCGTCGACGAGGATCCGTTCGAGGAGGTCGCGGGTGGCGTTGTCCTTGGCCGAGACGGCGAGGCCGATGGCATCGTTGAGGCGCTTGACGGCGCCGAGTTCGAGCTTGAGGTCGAGCTCGATCTGCTCCTTCACGTCTTCACCGACGCGGACCTTCTCCAGTCGCTGCATGTTGGGAACGCCCTCGAGGAAGAGGATGCGTTCGATGACCTCGTCGGCGTGCTTCATTTCGCCGATCGACTCCTGGCGATTGATGCTGGCGAGCCGCTGGTAGCCCCAGTTGGCGCACATCTTCGCGTGGATGAAGTACTGGTTGATGCCGGTGAGCTCGGCGGTGAGGATGTCGTTGAGTGCGTCGATGAGTTTGGCATCGCCCTTCATTCTGGCCTCCTGTTTCTTGCTTCAAGCACATACCAACGATGCCCGGGGGAACCAAGGCGGGGCAAGGAGCGGAGGGATAGAGGGGTTTGACGGAGAGCCGTCGTGTCGCGGGCAGCGCCATTGGCCGCGGAGCGGGCCGGAAGCATGGACGCCGGCCCGTGCCGGCGAATCGATTTGGTGGAGACCGAGCGAGGCGACGCGCGAAGGTCGGGCGGCTCAGAGTCCGCCGGCGGCGGGTGCATCGGCGTGGTGGTCGCCGGCGGCGGAGGAGCCGAGAAGGCCGCGGATCTCGACGCGGCAGGGTTCGCAGCAGCGACCGGCGCCGGTCGCCTTGACGACGGCCGAGAGGGTCGACGCGCCGTCGTCGATGGCGTTACGAATGTCGCGATCGGTGACGCGGGCGCAGTGGCAGACGATCATCGAGCTCCTCGCAGTTCGGCCATGGGGATGAAGTAGCGATTTTGAAACTCATTATCAACACCTAATCTCACCGAACGGAAATTTTTCCGCTGCGGAATCCCGGCGTCTCCACGGTCCCCTCTTCGTCTTCGTAGAAGACCTCGCAACCTGCAGCGCGCGCCTTGTCGACGCCGTCGCGGCCGAGGACGATCAGCGCCGTCGACCATGCATCGGCCGTCGCCGCCTCCGCCGCGAGCACCGTCACCACCCGCGCCGCGCGGACGACGTCGCCCGTGCGCGGATCGACGATCGGGCCGACCTCGGCACCCGGCCCCGTCGCTCGCGAAGTCGACACCGCCACGTCGAGCACATCGACCGTCCCGTGCACGACGCCCTCGCTCAGGCCCGCAACGGCCAGGCGCCGCGGGCGGCGGCCCTGGCTCCAACCGAGTTGGCTCGAGCCGCCGAAGTCGAGCCACAACGAGCTGGCCCCGCCGGCACGCAGGACCCGAGCGATCGCGTCGAGAGCGATCCCCTTGCCGATCGCACCCGCCTCCAAGCTCGCGCCGGCAGCGAGGTGAACGCCGTCGGCGGCGACCCGGAGCACCGCGGTCAGATCGGGCGCGGGATCGTGTGCGGATGCCGTGCCCGCCTCGCCCGAACGCCAGTGCGCGACGAGCGGCGCAGCCGTCGGGTTGAATGCCGAGCCGGTCGCCGCGACGAGCGGTTGCATGCGCTTCAGCGCCGCACGCAGCTCGCTACTGGCAGCAAACGGCCCCCGGCCCGCCTGCGCGTTCAGCCGCGGCGAGGGGTGACCGGAGCGGGCCTCCCCACGCGTGGCCGGGCGCGCGACCCGGCGCGCGCGCG
>CALJUJ010000796.1 GCA_937975525.1 uncultured bacterium | reverse complement strand
TGTCAATCGGCGCCCAAATCTGACCCCCGATCGGCGTCCAATTTTGACCCCCTCTTACGACGGGACTTGAGCTTGGATTTCGCCCCATCGGAGCCGGCGTAGCCGGCGGAGATGGGGCGAGCGCGACCGGGGCTGGGGGTGTCGTCGCGGGTCTTGAAGCGCCAGCTGTCGTTGCCGGTCTCGACGATCTCGCAGTGGTGGGTGAGGCGGTCGAGGAGCGCCGTGGTCATCTTCGCGTCGCTGAAGATCGTCGGCCACTCGCCGAAGGCCAGATTCGTCGTGACGAGGATCGACGTGCGCTCGTAGAGCTGGCTGACGAGGTGAAAGAGGAGCTGTCCTCCGGCCTGCGCGAACGGCAGGTAGCCGAGTTCGTCGAGGACGACGAAGTCCATCCGGTTCAGCTGTGCCGCCAGGCGCCCCGAGCGTCCGCTGCGAGCTTCGGCTTCGAGCTGATTGACGAGGTCGACGACGTTGTAGAATCGACCCCGCGCTCCGTCGCGGATACAGCTCCGGGCGATCGCCAGTGCCAGATGCGTCTTGCCCGTTCCCGTGCCGCCGATGAAGACCGCGTTGCGTTGCTGCTCGAGGAAACCACCGGCGGCGAGGTCGCGCACGAGGGCCTCGTTGATCGGCGTGCCCTTGAATTCGAAATCGTCGAGGTCCTTGGCCAGCGGGAGCTTTGCGATTCCGAGCTGGTAGCGGATCGAGCGCGCCTTCTTGTCGGCGATCTCCGCCGCGAGCAGGTCGCCGATGATCCGCTGCGGCTCGTGCTGTCGCCTGATCGCGGTGACCATCAGCTCGTCGTACGCAGCCTTCATGCCGTGGAGCTTGAGTTCTCCCAGAAGCTCGAAGATCTCGGAGCGCTCCATCAGATCGCGCTCCGCAGACTGTCGTAGCGGGCGCAATCGCTCACGGGCATGTGCCGTAGCTGCAGGGACGCCGGCGTGCGGATGCTCTCTGGCGGCTTCGGGTCGCGCTGCCGAGCCAGAATGTTGAGGACGACGTCGGCCGAGTGGACACCTTGCGCCAGCGCCTCGTCGCACGCTGCCTCGACGGCCGCAAGGCCGTCGGTGAGCACGACACTGAGGATCTCCACCATCTGCCGGTTGCCGTCAGCGGTGCGGGCGAGCTTGCGCCGCACACGCTCCATGGCCGACGGCAGCACCCAGTTCTTGAACGGCACGCCGTTGCGCAGTGCTCCGGGCTTGCGAGCGAGCACCGGCACGTAGTGCCACGGATCGTAGATCACTTCGCCACGCCGGAAGGACCGCTCATGCTCTCCCACGACCCGGCCATCCTGACGGATGACGATACGGTCGGCGTAGGCTTGGACCTCCACCGGCCTTTCCACCGCGTTCGCCTCGACCGAGTAGCGATTGTTGTCGAAGCGCACCAGGCATGTCTTCGACACCGAGGCCGGCACCGCGTGGAAGCCATCGAATCGTCCCGCATACGGTACCAGTCGCTCTCGTTCGGCCTCGAATCCCTCCCAGATCGTCTGCTCGCTTCGCTCCGGATGGCGGTGCGCCTTGGCGTGGCGGATGCAGCGGTCCACGAGCCAGCCGTTGAGCTCGTCATAGCTGCTCACTCGCAGCCGAGGAGTGAAGAAGCGTTCACGCACCAGGCCGACTTGATTCTCCACCTGCCCCTTCTCCCACCCACTCGCGGGCGTGCACGCCACCGGCTCCACGAGGTAGTGGCTGCACATCTGCAGAAAGCGCCGATTGTACTTGCGCTCCTTGCCGACGTAGATCGCGTCGACCGCCGTCTTCATGTTGTCGTAGATGCCCCGCTCGCACGCGCCTCTGAAGAAGGCGAACGCCCGATCGTGCGCATCGAACACCATCTCCTGCGTCTCGCGAGGATACGCCCGCACGAACAGCATCCGGCTGTGGCACAGCCGCACATGCGCGACCTTCACCGTCAGCGTCTGGCCGCGCATGATCACGACCTCGTGGCTCCAGTCGAACTGGTAGGCCTCGCCAGGCGCGAACGTCAGCGGCACATAGGCCGCCGCCGTCGACTTCCCCTGCGACACCTTCCACCGCTTCGCGTACCGCCGCACGGCATCGTAGCCGCCTTCGTAACCTCGGTCGCGCAGCTCTTCGTAGATCCGAATCAGCGTCAGTCGCTCACGCGCCGACTTCGCCTCGTTCGATGCCAGCAACTCCTTCAGCTCGTCCGTCCACCGCTCGAGCCTCGGTCGCGGCTGCACCTCGCGCTTGTATGCAAACTCCGTCTCGCCCGACCGCACCACCTTGCGCACCGTGTTGCGCGACACGCGCAGGTCCCGGGCGATCTCCTTGATCGTCTTCCCCTTACTGAAATGCTCTCTTCGTATCCGCCCAATCGTCTCCACTGTTAGCATCCCCCCTCGCTCCCGTCTCGTTGATGACGGGCAGCGCATCACTGCCGTTCACGGGGGTCAATTTTGGACGCCGATCCCCCCGCCTAGGGGGTCAATCTTGCAAGCCGAAACACA
>CALJUJ010000795.1 GCA_937975525.1 uncultured bacterium | reverse complement strand
CCACCGATAGCTGCTCCCCGGCAGGACGCCCTCGCGCGGGCGAGCGAGCACTCGCCACGTGAACCCTTCGGGCAGGCGGATGCCATTTGCATCAGGCTCACCGAGCGGGCCTAGGTTGCCGATGTTGCTCACCGGCCCGGCGGCAGCACTCGACGACGATCCGCAACCCATCAGCGTCGAGCCGACCATCACCAGCCCGAGCCCGCCGAAGCCCGCGCGCAACGCCTCGCGCCGCGTCATTCCGCGCCTGACAGCCCGGCGTCCCCTCCGGCCTATCGAATTGGTCATTGCCATATGTCGTTCCCCTGGGCTGAAGTCTCTTTCGATACTAACCTGCTTTCGCAGCAGGAACACCAGCCCGAAGAGACATTCTCGGTTTCGTCGAATTGGCTTGCCACATGGAATAGGCTGCAGCCATGCATCCGAAGGACAAGGTCATCGTCGTCACTGGCGCCGCGAGCGGCATCGGCCGCGCCCTGGCACAACGCTTCGCCGACGCCGGAGCGGCGGCCGTCGTGGTCGTCGATCGCGACGCCGCCGGCGCCGAGGCGGCCGCAGCACGGACCGGCGGCGTCGCCATGACCTGCGACGTCGCCGACGAAGCAGCGGTCGGCCAACTGGTCCGCGACGTCGAGGAACGCTTCGGGGGCATCGACCTGTTCTGCTCCAACGCCGGCATCCTGCTGCTCGGCGGCGTCGACGTGGAGAGCGCCGACTGGGAACGCATCTGGCAGGTCAACGTGATGGCGCACGTCTACGCCGCCCGCGCCGTCCTGCCCGGCATGATCGAACGCGGCGGCGGCTACCTGCTGCACACCGCAAGCGCCGCCGGGTTGCTGAGCCAGATCGGCTCCGCCCCCTACAGCGTCACCAAGCACGCCGCCGTCGGCCTCGCCGAGTGGCTGGCGATCACCCACGGCGAGCAGGGCATCCGCGTTTCCGTCGTGTGCCCCCAGGCCGTGAATACGCCCATGGTCGGCGGCACCGACGGTGGCGTCGCCGGCGTCGACGGGATGATGGAACCCGAGCAGGTGGCCGACGCCGTCCTCGACGGGCTCGCCGAAGAACGCTTTCTGATCCTGCCGCATCCGGAGGTCGAGGAGTACATGCGCCGCAAGGCAGCCGACTACGATCGCTGGATCCGCGGCATGCAGCGACTGCAAGCGCGCTTCGGCGGCAACGCGTTCTGAGCCTCGGGCCAAGCCGCTCGCCTCACGCATCGCCCGCCTCCACGGCGGCTTCGTTCTCACCACCCGACTCGAAGGCGGTGAACGCCTGCACCGCCCACCAGGCGAGATTGAACCACGGCGGCGCGGGCAAACGGCGGCTCAGCACCACCTCCGCCGCACCGGCGCCGAGAAACGCGAGAAACGCCATCGTGCCCAGGTCCAACCTGCCCCCAGTCGCGTTGAGCGTATCGGCGTTGAGCTCGCGTACGCCGCGGACGAGCGCCCGAGAGACCGTGCTGCGGTGCGCGTCCAACCCGAACGCGTCGAGCAGGTTGATCGGGGT
>CALJUJ010000794.1 GCA_937975525.1 uncultured bacterium | reverse complement strand
GCGCCGCCGTGTCGGTCGGCGAAGCGGTTGCCGTGGTCGCCCGGCTCGTCGTCGCCGTCGGCGATGACGTAGCCGAGGGCGGTACGGTGCGGGTGTGCGTCGGTGATGGCCGGGGAGACGATGTCGGTGTGACGGACGGCGTCGGCGCAGCCGTCGGTGTGCGCGTCGCGAGTGGCGTCGGGGTGGCAGTCGCGGCCGGTGTGCCGCTCGGAGATCGCGTCGGGCTGGCGCTCGCGGTCGGCGACGGCGTGCTGGCGGGGCGGCGCGAATCGCCGCTGCATGCGGCGGTGGCGATGCAGGCGGCGGCGATCACCGCGTGCAGCCATGCCCGATGCAGCCGGGCTCGGCGCATCACTTGCGGAAGTCCTCGGCGTTCAGGCCGTGGCGGCCGAGCATCTGCTGTAGCAGGGAGCGGTTCATGCCGGCGGCGGCGGCGGCTTTCGTGACGTTGCCGGCGTGCTCGCCGAGGAGCGCCTCGATGAAGCGTCGCTCGACGCTCTGTTGCGCCAGCTCGCGCGCCGAGCGTTTGGCCTCCTTCAGCTCATCGTTGTTGCGGGGGACGGCCGTGCGCAAGGCGGTGGGCGCGCCGTTGCGCATTTCCTCCGGGAGGTCGTCGATGGTGATCAGCGATTCGTGGGCGAGGACGACGGCGCGCTCCATCGCGTTCTCGAGCTCGCGGATGTTGCCCGGGAAGTCGTAGCTCATCAGGCACTCGAGCGCATCCGCCGCGAGCCGGGGCTCGGGCTTGCCATGGCGCTGCGCCAGGCGGGCGAGCAGCGAGGAAACGAGGAGCGGAATGTCGGCGCGCCGCTCGCGCAGCGGCGGCAGCTCGGTCGGCACGACGTTGAGGCGGTAGAAGAGATCCTCGCGGAACGTTCCGGCCTTGACCATGTCGCGCAGCGAGCGGTTGGTGGCGGCGACGATACGGACGTCGACGGCGGTGCCTGCCGTGCTTCCGAGGCGGCGGACCTCGCCCTCCTGCAGCACGCGCAGCAGCTTGGCCTGCAGCTCGAGCGGCAGGTCGCCGATCTCGTCGAGAAACAGGGTGCCGCCGTCGGCGGCTTCGAAGAGCCCGGTCTTGCGTTCGACGGCTCCGGTGAACGCCCCGCGCTCGTAGCCGAACAACTCGCTCTCGAGCAGCGTGTCGGGAACGGCGCTGCAATTGAGGGCGATGAAAGGTTTGGATGCGCGCGGGCTGGCGTCGTGGACGAGCCTCGCGATGAGCTCCTTGCCGGTGCCGGTTTCGCCGGTGACGAGCACGGTCGTCGACGTCGGTGCGACCTGATGGACCCGTTCCAGCACTCGCTGGAACGCCGGGCTGTTGCCGACGAGTGCCGGCCCGGCGCCGCGCTGGCGCAGCTCGTTGCGAAGGCGCCGGTTCTCGAGGCGAAGATGGTCCTGCTCGTGGCGCAGATGTTCGAAGGCGCGGGCGCTGGCGACGGCGATGCCGACTTGAGCTGCGAGCAGCTCACAGAAGGTCTGCTCCTCGGGGCCGAAGCCGCCGCTGCGGTTCATCACCTGCACGACGCCGATCGGCAGTCCGTGGGAGTCGCGCAGCGGCAAGCTGAGGATGCTTTTCGTGGTGAAGCCCGTGCGGCGGTCGATCTCGGGGTTGAACCGCTCGTCCGCGTAGGCGCGGTCGACGTTGATCGTCTGGTTGTCGCGCAGGCAGGCGCCCGCAAGGCCGGCGTGCTCTGGGATGCGGATCGTCTCGTCGTCGTCGAGGCCGGCGGCGACCCGCGACCAGAGCTCGCCACGGGTAGAGTCGTGCAGAAGCAGGGTGCCCCGCTCGGCGCCGAGCACACGCGGAATGCGGGTGACGAGCAACTCGATCAGTGCGTCCAAATTGCGCTCGGAATTGATCTCGAGACAGAAGTCGAGCAGGCGCAACAGCCGGTCGCTGGTCTCTTGGCTCAATTGCATGGAGTCCCTCCCGGCGGGGCGTTATCCGCGTCCTAACACTTCCGTCGGCAACGACACAACTGCGCACCATGCCTGGCATCGAGTGCAAGCATTGGTAATGCAAAAGGAAAAATGGACGTGTCCGCGACGCCGCCGCGGTCGGACTGTCGGGGTTTCGATAACAGCTCGGGGCCAGAAGCGACCACATCGGCTCCATGCCGCTTGGTATGCGCCTTGCGTACTTCTACTGACATGATGACCGCTCTCTCGACCACAGAGCCGTCGACCTCGGAGCCCCGGCGCGAAGCCGGTGCGTCGCGGTTCGGCGAAGACTTCGACACGCTCGCCTTCCTCGGCGGGGGCGAATCGCGCTCGGCGCCGCTCACCGGCGTCAAGGCGCTGATGCTCGCCGTTCTCGAGGACGGCATCCGCTGCTACTTCAGCTCGACGCGTCTCGTGCGCACGGAAGCCGAGCACTGGGTCGAGAGCCGACACCACAAGCTCGTCTTCTCCTTCGAGGTGATCTGCGAGACCTTCGGCATCGAGGCCGGCGCCGCACGCGCGCGCCTCCGCGCCCTGCGCGACCAGGGCAAGCGCGCGATGCCGGCGGTGCGGACGCGCCCCAACGTTCGCCACAACACGGTAGCGGTGCTGCGCAAGCGCCGGCGCCGATCGCGCAAG
>CALJUJ010000793.1 GCA_937975525.1 uncultured bacterium | reverse complement strand
GACCGGCGACGTTGTCGCGCGGGATCGTCCACGACCTGTTGCGCACGGAGCTCGGCTTCCGCGGCGTCGTCGCCACCGACGACATGGACATGCAGGCGATCGCCGACCGCTACGCGGCGGGCGAGGCGGCGGTACGCGCGATGCGAGCTGGCTGCGACATGGTGATGAGCTGCCAGAGCCTCGACAGCGCCGTCGCCGCACGCGACGCGATGGCCGCGGCGCTTGCCGCCGGCGAGGTCGACCCCGACGAGCACGCGGCGAGCCTCGAGCGTATCGCCGGCCTGCGCCGCCTGCGGCCGCGCGATCTCCCGCTCGACTGCCCGCTTCCGTGCCCGGAGCACGCCGCCGTCGTCGCCGAGATCGAGGCGAAGATCGCGTAGACGCTCAGCCGCGCACGAGCTTGGCCAGGCTGCGCCGATAGGGCCGTCGGGCGATCCCACGGTCGGTGACGATCGCCGCGACCAGGTCGTTGGGCGTCACGTCGAACGCAGGGTTGGCGACGGCTACGCCGCGAGCCGCCATGCGCACGCCGCCCACGTGCGTCACCTCGGCTGGGTTCCGGTTCTCGATCGGGATGCCGTCGCCGGAAGCGCAGGCGAGGTCGACCGTGGTCACGGGCGCAGCGACGAAAAAGGGGACCCGATGCCGATGCGCCAATACCGCTAGCGGATAAGTTCCGATCTTGTTCGCGACGTCGCCGTTGGCGGCGATACGATCGGCGCCGACGACGACGCAGGAGACGTTGCCGCCGCGCAGGAAGTGGCCGGCCATGTTGTCGGTGATCAGTGTCGTTGGGATCGAGTCCTTGGCGAGCTCCCAAGCGGTGAGCCGCGCGCCTTGCAGGAACGGACGCGTCTCGTTGGCGATCACGGTGACGTCCTTGCCGGCCTCGTGCGCGGCGCGAATCACGCCGAGGGCGGTGCCGTACCCCGCGGTGGCGAGGGCACCGGCGTTGCAGTGGGTCATCACGCAGGCCCCCGCGGGGATCAAATCGTTGCCGAATCGACCCAGCTCACGATTGGCGGCGATGTCCTCCGCGCGAATCGCCAGTGCCTCGTCGAGGAGCGCTGCGCGAATCTCCTTGGTTGGCTTGCCGTGCAGCTCGTCGAGACGGCGACGCATGCGCTCGATCGCCCAGAACAAATTCACGGCCGTAGGCCGCGTCGCCCCGAGTGTCGTGGCGATGCGCTCGAACGCCTTGCGCAGGTCGCCGCGCGAGGTCTGCATGCCGAGCGCGAGTCCCAGGGCAGCGGCTACGCCGATGGCCGGCGCGCCGCGGATGACCATCTCGCGGATCGCCTTGGCGACGCCGCGGTAGTCGCGGTAGACGCGATACTCCTCGCGCAGCGGCAGGCGGCGTTGGTCGATCATCACCACCGCCCCATCTTTCCACTCGATCGTGCGGATCATCCGAGGCTGCGTAGACTTACCCCCCGACCTGGTCAACCACATGCACGGTGGGCTCGTATCTCGGCCTGTTCTTCTTCGCCGCCAAGACAAGGACACCCATCGCCGCGTAGCGGCCCGCAGGGTGCTCGCGCGCCGTGGGGATTGTCCGCTGCGTTTCGCGAAACAGCCCGCCTTGATCCGGGATGGCGAATGATGGAGAAGAAACGGCGAAAGTCGCAAGTCGATGGAGCCGATGCTTCCCAAGCGCGGAACGAGCGCCAACCCGGAAAACCGCTTCGAGCGTATCCACGTCGAGTGCGAGGAACCCGGCGCGCCGTCGCCGACGCGGCTCTTTCGCGATCGCAGCCGCTCCATCCTCGCCGAGAACGACAGCCCCGACATCGGCTTCCGCTACAGCGTCAATCCGTATCGGGGGTGCGAGCACGGTTGCATCTACTGCTACGCCCGGCCGTCGCACGAGTACCTCGGCTTCAGTGCCGGACTCGATTTCGAGCGCAATCTACTCGTCAAGGAGAACGCTCCGGAGCTTCTGCGCGCGACCTTTGCTGCGCCGCGCTGGCAGCCCCAGCTGATCGCCCTGTCCGGCAACACCGACTGCTACCAGCCGATCGAGCGAACGCTCGGCGTCACCCGCCGCTGCCTCGAGGTGTTCGTCGAGTTTCGCAATCCGGTGGCTGTCATCACCAAGGGCGCTCTGGTCGCGCGTGACGCGGACCTGCTCGCCGCGCTCGCCGCCTGCGGCGCCGCTTCAGTACGCGTGTCGCTCACCAGTCTCGACCCCGAGGTCGCGCGGCGCATGGAGCCGCGCGCTTCGCGGCCCGACCGGCGCCTCGACGCGATCGCGACCTTGGCCCGCGCCGGCGTGCCGGTCGGTGTGATGGTCGCTCCGGTGGTTCCCGGTCTCAACGACGAAGAGATCCCGGCAATCCTCGCGGCCGCCGCCGACGCCGGGGCAGTTTGCGCGAGTTGGATCCTGCTACGCCTGCCGAAACCGGTCGATGCGTTGTTCGAGAGCTGGCTGGCCGAGCAGTTTCCGCGCCGCCGGGAGCGCATCCTACACCGCATTCGCTCCTGTCGGGACGGGCGCATGAGTGACACGCGATTCGGGCGACGCATGCGCGGGGAAGG
>CALJUJ010000792.1 GCA_937975525.1 uncultured bacterium | reverse complement strand
TTCCTCGATCTCGCGAACCGCGGCGTAGGCCGAATCGAGAAGGTGCGTCTTCTGACCGGGGATCCGCATGTCGTTGATCGCGATCGAGATGCCGGCGCGCGTCGCGAAGCGGTAGCCCAGGTCCTTCAACCGATCGGCGAAGATGACCGTCGCCTTGTTGCCGGCGTGACGGTAGGCCAGGTCGATCAGGTTGCCGAGCTCCTTCTTCTTCATGACCTTGTTGACCTGGTGGAACTGCATTCCGTCAGGCACGATCTCGAACAGGAGCACTCGCCCGGGCGTGGTCTCGACCGCCTCGCCGTCGTGACGAACGGTGATCGGAGCTTGCAGGTCGACCTCGCCCTGGTCGAAGGCGATGCGCACCTCTTCGAAGGACGAAAAGCGCTTGCCGGCGCCCTCGGCCGTCGGCTTGTCGCGGGTCATGTGGTAGAGGCCGAGCACGATGTCCTGCGTGGGCACGATGATCGGTTTGCCGTGCGCCGGAGACAGGATGTTGTTGGTCGACATCATCAGGGCACGGGCCTCGACCTGTGCCTCGACCGAAAGCGGCAGGTGGACCGCCATCTGGTCGCCGTCGAAATCGGCGTTGTAGGCGGCGCAGACGAGCGGATGCAGCTGGATCGCCTTGCCCTCGATGAGAACGGGCTCGAAAGCCTGGATTCCGAGTCGGTGCAACGTCGGCGCACGGTTCAACAAGACGGGGTGCTCGCGGATCACCTCGTCGAGGATGTCCCAGACCTCGGGACGCTCCTTCTCGACCATCTTCTTGGCGCTCTTGATGGTCGTGACCAGGCCGCGCTCTTCGAGCTTGTTGTAGATGAACGGCTTGAACAGCTCGAGCGCCATTTTCTTCGGCAGGCCGCACTGGTGCAGACGCAGCTCGGGGCCGACGACGATGACGGAGCGCCCCGAGTAGTCGACGCGCTTGCCGAGCAGGTTCTGACGAAATCGACCGCTCTTGCCCTTCAGCATGTCGGAAAGCGACTTGAGCGGTCGCTTGTTCGGGCCGGTGATGGCTCGCCCGCGTCGGCCGTTGTCGAGAAGCGCGTCGACCGACTCCTGGAGCATGCGCTTCTCGTTGCGGACGATGATGTCGGGCGCGTTCAGCTCGATGAGACGCTTGAGGCGGTTGTTGCGGTTGATCACGCGGCGATAGAGATCGTTCAGGTCCGACGTCGCGAAACGGCCACCGTCGAGCGGCACCAGGGGGCGGAGATCCGGCGGGATCACGGGGATAACCTCGAGGATCATCCACTCCGGCCGTGCTCCGGAGGAACGGAAGGCGGTCAGAACCTTCAGCCGCTTGGCGAGCTTCTTACGCTTCGCCTCACTGGTCGCCCCGCGCATTTCCATGCGGAGCTCGTCGCAGAGGCCCTCGACGTCGATGTCCTTGAGCAGCGAGCGAATCGCCTCCGCGCCCATGGCCGCATCGAAGCCGCCGCCGAACTCCTCGCGCGCCTTGCGGTAGCGCGACTCGCTGAGCAGCTCCTTGTACGCCAGCGGCGTCGAGCCTGCGTCGAGCACGACGTACGACTCGAAGTAGAGCACCTTCTCGATCTCTTTGAGAGTCATGTCGAGCAGGGTGCCGATCCGGCTGGGCAGGCTCTTGAGGAACCAGATGTGGGCCACCGGCGTTGCCAGGTCGATGTGGCCCATCCGTTCGCGGCGCACCTTCGATTGGATGACCTCGACGCCACACTTCTCGCACACGACCCCACGGTGGCGCATGCGCTTGTACTTACCGCAGTTGCACTCGTAGTCCTTGGTCGGACCGAAGATTTTCGCACAGAACAGTCCGTCACGTTCCGGCTTGAACGTACGATAGTTGATCGTCTCGGGTTTGCGCACTTCGCCGTGCGACCAAGACCGGATCTTCTCCGGCGAGGCCAGCGATACGCGCAGGGCGTTGAAGTTGAGCGGATTCTTCGGGCGTTCGAACAGCGTGAACAGATCCTCCATGCGTACCTCCGCTCCTTATTCCCCGCCCTGGGCCTGCTTGGCAGGCACCTCGGGCGTCTCTTCGAGCAACTCGACGTCGAGCGCCAGGCTCTGGAGCTCCTTCATCATGACGTTGAAGGACTCCGGCAGGCCAGGCTCGAGCACGTTCTCGCCCTTGACGATCGCCTCGTACATGCGCGTACGACCTGCGACATCGTCGGATTTCACGGTCAGCATCTCCTGGAGGGTATAGGCCGCACCGTACGCCTCCAAGGCCCACACCTCCATCTCGCCGAGGCGCTGACCACCGAACTGCGCCTTTCCGCCCAGCGGCTGCTGGGTGACCAGCGAGTAAGGTCCGGTCGAACGCGCGTGGATCTTGTCGTCGACCAGGTGGTGCAGCTTGAGCATATACATCATGCCGACGGTGACGGCGTGGTCGAACAGGTCGCCACTACGGCCATCACGCAGACGTGCTTGGCCCACGGCCGGAAGCCCTGCCTTTTTCAGGAGGTCGAAGATCTCCTGCTCGCGCGCACCGTCGAAGACCGGCGAGGCGGTATGGATTCCCGCACTCGACTTGCGTGCCAACTTCGCCAGATCGGCTTCCGAAAGCTTCGCTAGCATGTCCTCGGCGTGGGGGAATAGCTCGGTCAGCCGGTTGCGCAGCTCGCTGCCATCGATCTTGCCCAGGTCGTAGTCACGCAAACGCGATCCGAGCGCGTACGCAGCCCAGCCGAGATGAGTCTCGAGGATCTGGCCGACGTTCATCCGCGACGGCACACCGAGCGGGTTGAGAACGATGTCGACCGGCGTGCCATCTTCGAGATACGGCATGTCTTCCTGCGGGAGGATCCGCGAAAGGACGCCCTTGTTGCCGTGCCGGCCGGCCATCTTGTCGCCGACCTGCAGCTTGCGCTTGATGGCGACGAACACCTTCACCATCTTGATGACGCCCGGCGGCAGCTCGTCGCCGGCCTTGACCCGCTCGATGCGCTCCTGGAAGCGCATGCGGATGAGCGACAGCTGCTCCTGCATCGCCTCGACCGTGCGGCGTACGAGGTCCTCGGTGCGCTCGTCGTCGACCTTGATGTCCGCCCACTGCGCCGGGGCGAGCCCATCGAAGTCGGCCGCTTCCAGCTTGTGCCCCTTCTGCAGGAGCACCTTGCGATCGTCGTCGGTGAGGCGGGCCGCCAGGCTCTTGCCGACGAGCATCCCCTTGATCTTCTTCAAGGTCGAATCGCGGATGATTCGCTGCTCGTCGTGCTGGTCCTTGCGCAGGCGATCGACCTCGGCCTCTTCGATCGAGCGGCTGCGTTCGTCCTTGGAGACGCCTTTGCGGGAGAAAACGTGCGCGCTGATGACGGTACCCTCGACCCCGGGCGGCACCTTGAGGGAGGTGTCGCGAACCTCTCCGGCCTTTTCACCGAAGATGGCGCGCAGCAGCTTTTCCTCCGGAGACAGCTGCGTCTCCCCTTTCGGCGTGATCTTGCCGACGAGAATGTCGCCAGGCCGGACCTCGGCGCCGATGCGGATGATGCCGCTCTCGTCGAGATCCTTCAGAGCCTCCTCCCCGACGTTCGGAATGTCACGGGTGATCTCCTCGGGCCCGAGTTTGGTATCGCGGGCGACGCACTCGAACTCCTCGATGTGCACCGACGTGAAGAGATCGTCCTTGACGACGCGCTCGCTCACGAGGATCGAGTCCTCGAAGTTGTAGCCCCCCCACGGCATGAAGGCGACGAGCACGTTGCGGCCGAGCGCGAGCTCGCCGATGTCGGTCGACGGACCATCGGCGATGACGCTACCCGCCTCGACGTGGTCACCTTCGAGCACGATGGGCCGCTGGTTGATGCAGGTGTTCTGGTTCGAGCGCTGATACTTGGTGAGATTGTAGATATCGACACCCGGATCGTGAGCCGAATCGCTCGGGTGATCCGCCTTGACGACGATGCGCGTTGCGTCGACGCTCTCGACGATTCCGGAGCGGCGCGCGACGACGGTGACGCCGGAGTCGCGGGCGACGACCTTCTCCATGCCGGTCCCCACGAAGGGCGCCTCCGTGCGCAGCAACGGCACCGCCTGGCGCTGCATGTTCGATCCCATGAGCGCGCGGTTGGCGTCGTCGTGCTCGAGAAACGGAATCAGCGAAGCGGCGACACTGACCAGCTGGTTCGGCGAGACGTCCATGAACTGGATCTGGTCGGGCGGCACCAGCGAGAACTCGCCGGCTTTGCGCGCCGAGACCACCTCGGCGGTGAAGCGTCCCTTTTCGTCGACCGCGGCGTTCGCCTGGGCGATGATGTGGTCTTCCTCCTCGAGCGCGGACAGGAAGTGGATCTCGTCGGTGACTCGCGAGTTCTGGGCTTTGCGGTAGGGCGTCTCGACGAAGCCGAACTCGTTCACGCGCGCGTACGTCGACAGCGACGCGATCAGTCCGATGTTCGGCCCCTCGGGGGTCTCGATCGGACAGACGCGACCGTAGTGGGTGGTGTGGACGTCGCGCACCTCGAACCCGGCGCGCTCGCGCGTGAGGCCGCCCGGACCGAGTGCCGACAAGCGCCGCTTGTGGGTGATCTCGGACAGCGGGTTGGTCTGGTCCATGAACTGGGACAGCTGACTCGAGCCGAAGAACTCCTTGATCACTGCCGAGACCGGCTTGTAGTTGATGAGCTCCTGCGGCATCAGCGTCTCGATGTCTTGGAGGCTCATCCGCTCCTTGATCGCGCGCTCCATGCGCACGAGGCCGATGCGGTATTGATTCTCGACCAGCTCACCCACCGCGCGCACGCGGCGATTGCCCAGGTGATCGATGTCGTCTGTACCCCCCTCGCCGTTCTTGAGGAGGATCAAGTAGCGAACGACCTCGAGAATGTCCTCGCGCCGCAGCGTACCCTGGTCGAGGGGCGCCTGCTGGCGCAGCTTGTGGTTGAGCTTCAGGCGTCCGACCCGCGAAAGGTCGTAGCGCTCGGGATTGAAGAACAGATTATTGAACGATGTCGTGGCCGTCTCGACCGTCGGCGGGTCGCCCGGGCGCAGGCGCTTGTAGATCTCGATGATCGCCTCTTCCGGACTGCTGATGCTGTCGAGCAACAGCGTGTTGCGCAGCGACGGGCCGATCAACTGATCCTCGAGGAAGAGCACCTCGACCTCGTCGATCGAGCGCTCGCGCAACGCCTCCAGGATGTCGGCGGTGACCTCTTGGTTGCACTCGAGCAGCACCTCGCCGGTCTTCTCGTCGACGATGTCGTGGGCGGCGACGCGGCCGATGACGTCCTCGAGGGTGACCGGGATCTCGGCGAGCCCCGCCGCCTCCATCTGGCGGATCGAGGCCTTGGTGATCTTTCGGCCCTCCTTGACGAGGACCTCGTTCGCGGGCCCGCGGATGTCGCGGCGGGCGCGCAAGCCCTGCAGTTGCTCCGGCTTGAAGCGTTTGGCTAGGCGTCCGTCGCCGATCAGCAGGGTATCGGGCGTATAGAAGTAGTTGAGGAGATCTTCGGTCGACATCCCCAGGGCGCGCAGCAGCACCGTCGCATGGAATTTGCGTCGGCGATCGATGCGCACGTAGAGGATGTCGCGGGGGTCGAACTCGAAGTCGATCCAGGAACCGCGGTACGGAATGATCCGCGCCGAGTAGAGCAGCTTGCCACTGGCGTGGGTCTTGCCCTTGTCGTGGTCGAAGAAGACTCCCGGCGAACGGTGGAGCTGGCTGACGATGACGCGCTCGGTCCCGTTGACCATGAACGTGCCGTTGTCCGTCATCAGCGGGATCTCGCCGAAGTAGACCTCCTGCTCCTTGACGTTCTTGATGGACGTGGCCCCGGTTTCGGCGTCCTTGTCCCAGATCACCAACTGGATCGTGACCTTGAGCGGTGCGGCGTAGGTCATGCCGCGCTCGTGGCACTCCTCCACGGTGTACTTGGGTTCCCCCAGCCCGTAGCTGACGAACTCGAGAGATGCCGTTTCGTTGAAGTCTTTGATCGGAAAGACCGACTTGAAGACCCCTTGCAGCCCAACGTCGCGCCGTCCTTCGGACGACACCCCGCCCTGCATGAACTCGTCGTACGACCGCTTCTGGATCTCGATCAGATTCGGGATGTCGACGATCCGCTTGATGCGACCGAACTCACGACGAAGACGAAGGTTGTTGGGAACTCTCGAGCCCATAGTCACTCCTGCGATGGTAGGCTGACGCCTACTTCAGCTCGACCGAGCCGCCCGCTTCTTCGATCTTCGCCTTCATCTCCTCCGCTTGTTCCTTGGTCAGGCCTTCCTTGACGGGCTTCGGGGCTCCGTCGACGAGTTCCTTGGCCTCTTTGAGGCCCAGGCCGGTGAGCTCGCGCACCACCTTGATGACCTGGATCTTCTTTTCACCGCCTCCGGCGAGCACCACGGTGAACTCGTCCTTCTCGGCGGCCGCCGCTGCCTCGCCGCCCGCTGCAGCCGCGCCAGGCGCAGCCACGGCGACCGGAGCGGCAGCGCTCACCCCGAGCTCGTCCTCGAGCTCCTTCACCAGGGCTGCAGCGTCCATCAACGACATGTTCTTGATGAACTCCTTGACCTGATCGCGGGAAACCATCTCTTCCATCTCTGACTCCTCCTAGCCTCTCAGGGCTCTATCCGTTGGATTCCGAACGGCTGCGCACGGCGTCGAGCAACCGCACGAAGCGCGCCGACGGCTCTTGCATCGTCCGCAAAAGCTGCGAGGCCGGAGCCTGCAGCAGGCCGAGAAGCTGTGCGATCAGCACTTCCTTGCTCGGCATCTTGGCCAGCTGGTCGATCGCCTCGGGCTCGAGCACCTTCTGCTCGAGCACTCCGGCACAAATCGACACCTTGTCGTTGTCTTTGGCGAAATCGACGAGAACCTTGGTCACGGCCACCGGGTCGTCGTAGCCGAAGACCAAACCTGTCGGTCCCGTCAACAGCTCGTCGAGCTTGGCGAACGTCGTGTCGCGAACCGCCCGCTTCGCAAGCGTGTTCTTGGCGACCTTGTACTCGCCCCCGGCCTTCTTCAGGTCGCGACGCAGCTGCTGCATCTTGGCGACGTTCAGACCCTTTGCATTTGCGATCAGGGCGACGCTGGCGCGCCCGAACCGCTCCTGCAGGTTCTCGATCTCTTGGACTTTCTCTTCGCGTGTCACGTGCGCCTCCGAAATGCGCGGCTACGCCGCGACCGTGCGAGCAGCGTTGGGATCGACCCGGATCCCAGGGCCTACGGTCGACGTGACCGCCACGCTGCGCAGGTAATTGCCCTTGGCCGCCGACGGCTTGGCCCGCACCAGGCTCTCGAGGAGCGCTCGCGCGTTGTCGGCGAGCTTCTCGGCGCCGAACGACTTCTTGCCGATCGGCGCGTGGACGATACCGGCCTTCTCGACGCGAAACTCGACCTTGCCCGCCTGCAGATCGCGCACGGCCTTGCCGACTTCGAAGGTCACGGTACCCACCTTGGGGTTCGGCATGAGGCCGCGGGGCCCTAGCACTTTGCCGATGCGACCCACCAAGCCCATCATGTCCGGCGTCGCCACCGCCTTGTCGAAGTCGAGCCACCCCTCGCTGATCTTCTTGACGAGGTCCTCGCCGCCGACGAAGTCGGCGCCTGCCTCGCGCGCCTCGGCTTCCTTCTCGCCTTTGGCGAACACCAGCACCCGCACCGTCTTGCCGATGCCGTGCGGCAGCACGACGCTGCCGCGCACGTTCTGGTCCGCCTGCCTCGGATCGACCCCGAGGCGCACCGCCATCTCGATCGTCTCGTCGAACTTGGCGGTCGCCGTCTCGACGGCGAGCGCTACGCCTTCCTCGAGCGTGTATTCGCGATCGCGATCGACCTTCTCACGAGCGGCCGTGAGCCGCTTTCCCATCTTGGCCATGCTTCGTATCCTCGAGTTGTCAGTCGACGACGTCGAGACCCATGCTGCGCGCCGCACCCTCGACCGTGCGCATGGCTGCTTCGACGCTGCCGGCGGTCAGGTCGGGGAGCTTGAGCTCGGCGATCTCGCGGACCTGCGCGCGCGTCACCTTGCCGACCTTGTTCTTGTTCGGCTCGCCGGAGCCTTTCTCGATCTTCGCCGCCCGCTTGAGGAGCACCGCCGCCGGCGGCGTCTTGGTGACGAACGAGAACGAGCGGTCGGCGTAGACCGTGATCACCACCGGAATCACCAAGCCCTGCTGCGCCTGGGTCTGCGCGTCGCACGACTTGCAGACCTCAATGATGTTCACGCCGCGCTGGCCCAAGGCGGGCCCCACCGGGGGGCTCGGGTTGGCTTGCCCTGCGGGGATCTGCAGCTTGATTTCACCAATGACTTTCTTCACGGAACGAACCCTCCCGGTGACGATTGCGCGCTCGCGTCAAGCGCGTTCGACCTGAACGAAGTCGAGCTCCACGGGCGTCGCGCGACCGAAGATGCTGATCAGCACCCGCAGCTTCCCTTTGTCCGCCTTGACTTCCTCGACAACACCGTTGAAGTCGGCGAACGGTCCGTCGATGACCTTGACGCTCTCGCCCGCCTCGAACAGGACCTTCGGCTTCGGGCGCGACGCGCCCTCTTCCATTTGATGAGTGATTTCGTTGACTTCCGCCTCGGTGATCGGCGAAGGGTTGGTCGCATCACCGACGAAACCCGTCACCTTCGGGGTTTCCTTGACGATGTGCCAGGTCTCGTCGTTGAGAACCATGTGGACGAGGATGTAGCCAGGGAAGAACTTGCGTGACGAAGTCTTCTTGCGTCCCTTGACGAGCTCCACCACCTTCTCGGCCGGAACGAGGACCTCGCCGATGAAGTCGCCCTTCCCCAGGCTCTTGACCCGCTCCTCGAGCGCGGCCTTGGCCTTCTGCTCGTATCCCGAGTAGGTGTGCACGACGTACCAGTCCATGACCATTCCGCTCGGCGTCAGCTCAGCAGCGCCTGGACCATGTAGGACAGCGCCACGTCGACGAGCCCCAGGTACAGGGCAACGATCGCGGTCACCGCGATGACCACACCGGTAGCGGCGTAGGTTTCCTGGCGAGTGGGCCAAGTCACCTTCTTGAGCTCGGCCCAAACCTCGCTGACGTACGTCGAGGCGCGGGGCCCCGCGGTACGAATCGACTCTAGCTGCTCTTGCAATGCCATATCGGACTTCGTCCCCGTGTTTCGAGAAAGCGGGCCAGGCAGGGTTCGAACCTGCAACCCCCGGATTTGGAGTCCGGTGCTCTGCCAGTTCGAGCTACTGACCCGTATACCCGGCAACCGGACCGGCCGCCGGCAACCTTGCCGAGGACGTCCTCACACTTTCGATTCCTTGTGGCTCGTGTGCGAGCGGCAGTGCGGGCAGAACTTCTTCATCGCCAGCTTCTCCGTCGTCGTCTTCTTGTTCTTCGTGCTGGTGTAATTTCGGCGCCGGCACTGTTCGCACTGAAAAGAAATCAAGTCTCGCATCTTAGCCTCAAACGACGGCGGACGTCACCCCCAGGCCGGTCTTCCCGGGAAAGTATCCGGAACCGCACAACCCACGGCCGCCTTCGCGGGCCTGCGGAACCGATCGAACGACAAGAGCCCAGGAGCGGAATCGAACCGCCGACCTCGTCCTTACCAAGGACGCGCTCTGACCGACTGAGCTACCTGGGCAAACCTCCCGAGGTCGCGGCGTCCATCTCCGCATGCGCCCGCCGCGATGGGTACAAAAAGCGGGAAACGGGACTCGAACCCGCGACCCTCAGCTTGGAAGGCTGATGCTCTAGCCATCTGAGCTACTCCCGCATGCCTGCTCGCGACTTGGCCACTGCGCGCCGATTCCGGTGGAGAGGGGAGGATTCGAACCTCCGAAGGCGTAAGCCGGCAGATTTACAGTCTGCTCCCGTTGGCCACTTGGGTACCTCTCCCCACATCTCGGAGCCGATGGCCAGACTCGAACTGGCAACCTTCTGATTACAAATCAGGCGCTCTACCAATTGAGCTACACCGGCACGTTTGCCGCTACTCTTCTTTCTCGCTCCGCGCACCACGAGGGCGGCCCCGGGGTGCACCGGCGCGAATCGTGCTTCCTAGCGAATGCCCTGGGTAGTGTCAAGGCGATGTCATGGGGGGCGCTGCCGGCCGGCCTCGGTTGCGTTGCGCCACCGATTCGTAGAGAGATCACGCGTGCGGATCATCGACCGCTACATCGTCCGGGAGACCGCCATCCCCTTCGTTCTCGGGCTCGGCGTTTTCACGATGATCCTTCTCGTGGCGCGCATCCTCCGCCTCGTCGAACTCGTCCTCAACCGCGGCGTGCCCTTCCTCCAGGTCGCCGAGCTTTTTTCGTACATCTTGCCGTCATTCCTCGAGGTGACCGTCCCGATGGCGCTCCTGCTCGGGGTCATGGTGGCCCTCGGACGCCTGAGCACGGATAGCGAGGTCGTCGCGATGCGCTCTTGCGGCATCAGCCTGGCGCAGATCGGCCGACCCATCGCCGCGATCGCGGTCGCAGCCTTTCTCGTTTCCCTCGTGCTCTCCCTGTACGCACGCCCCTGGGGCAACCGCCATCTGCGCGAGGGCCTCTTCGAGATCGCCCGGGTGCGAGCCACAGCAGGTATCCGCCCACGAATCTTCAACGACGACTTCTCCGGCCTCGTCCTCTACGTCAATTCCGTGGAGCCACCCGGGAACGTCCTGCAGGGAATCCTGATCTCGGGCGATTTCGACCCGGCGGATCAGGTCGCCGGCGCCGGCGAAGTCACCGCGCTCGGCGACAAGACGACCGTCGTCGCCAAAGCCGGGGTGGTCGTCACCAACGAGGCGACCCACACCCTCAGGCTACGGTTGTTCGAAGGCAGCCTGCATACCTTGGATCGCGAGCAGCAAACCTACCAACGCACCGATTTCGGTAGCTACGACATCACCCTCGACATGGACGCGGC
>CALJUJ010000791.1 GCA_937975525.1 uncultured bacterium | reverse complement strand
GCGAGAAGCTGAACTTGTCCCCTTCGACGGCGCAAGCGCGCTGCATCACTCCGTCGACGCGGTCGTATACGAAGATGTCGGCGACGCCGTTGGTGTCGTTGGCGACGAGATTCGATGCTTGCGACTGAAAGGCGACGTAGCGGCCATCCGCCGACATGCTGGGGAACAAGCTCGGCCCGTTGGCCGGCTCGCCGCCCAGCCCGACGGTGATGAGATCCGTGGATCCATCGGCGCGATCGTGCACGTACACGTTGCGCTCCCCGGCGACGTCCGCGTCGACGAGATTCGTAGCATCGGAATAGAAAGCGACGAGCTCGCCGTCCGCCGAAAGCGACGGTGCGCCCCCGGCTGCATGGCTCGCCCGGTTGGCTGCGCGACCGTCACTGGCGACGCTGACGCGCTCGACCTCGTCCGTCGTAGAGTCGTAGACGAACACGTCGCGCACCTGGTTGGTGTCGCCACTGACGAGTTGCGATGCGTCGGAATGGAAAGCGATGACCGACCCGTCGCCATCGAGCGCAACGCCGCTACTGGCGCCGCCCGTGGAGACACCATTGACGCCCGCACTGACCAGCTCCGAGCCCGCGGGCTGTGCGGCCGAACCGGCCCACGCCGGCAATGCGATGCAAGCCACCCCGGCGAGCAACGGCGCGACGATGAGCCCCCGCATCCGGCTCTGCGCGCGGAAAGCTGTGTTACGCATCATTCCCATCCATCCCCGCGGCGTGCGACATCGCGCAACCGCTGTAACCTCGACGGCGCGCGGAAGAGGTACAAGGGCGAAACGCGCCCGTCCCTCGCTCCGGCGACCTCCGGTCTTCGCGAATACAAATTGGAGCGGGTATCGCCCCTCATGACCTGCATCAGGTCTCCGCACCGCATGCGACAGCCACCTCACAGCCTGCAGAACAGACTCCCGTCCACCAGAGTGGACATCGGCCGCAAAGTCCCACGCAAACATGGGAATGTCAAACCTAAAACGCCAGCCACAGCGGGGCCCGGTCGGGATGCCGACGGCTCAAACGAACAAGAGAATCGGGAGGACGATCGCCGCGAGTGCGACGCAGACGACCAAGGTCGCCACCATCGCCTGGCCCGCCTTTTCGAACACGCCCTCCTCCTCGCCGAGAGAGGCCGCCGGCCGCTCGATCGACTGGTAGGCCTCCTGGCGAGCGGGCTCGCCGCCGGACCGGGCGCTACAGGCGGGAAGCGTTGCCGTTGCGAGCAACAACGCCACCAGCATCCCGAGCCAGATCGAAGATGAACGTGTCAACATGGACGCTCCAGCGTGCTGCCGCGACCCCCTGCAAGGGATCGCGGCAGCCGCGTTGCGAGTGGAGCTGAACGGAGTCGAACCGTCGACCTCCTGAATGCCATTCAGGCGCTCTCCCAACTGAGCTACAGCCCCGTGCGGCCGCTCTCACGGCCAGGCGTCGTCAGCTACCGCAAATCGCCATGCCGAGCAAGGCCGCCCCCCCCTGGAGTCACCGTCCCAGAACCGCCCGTCATGACCAAGTATGCACCTCGGCCTGCGCACCTGACCGCGCGGATTCGTATCCCGCCATGACGACCGCGATTGCGCGCAACCCGTCGTCGAGCGTGATCGGCATCTCAGCGCCCCGTTCGACGGCGTGCACGAATGCCCCGAGCGCTTCGCGCACGGTCGGCACCGGCGGCGGC
>CALJUJ010000790.1 GCA_937975525.1 uncultured bacterium | reverse complement strand
TCGTCATCGCGATGCTCTCGGGATTGGTGAAGGCCTCCATCGACCAGAGGAACATGCCGGTCGTGTCGATGTCGTCGGGATCGGCGAACTCGTCGCGCACCTCGGCGAGCTCGAGACCCATCGAGTCGCGGATCTCGACCGGACCCGTATCACGGCCGACCGCGCGAATCAGCTCGGGCACGTCGTAGCCGCGGCACAGGTGGAAGTGCGCCGAGATACGAGTCCAGTCCCAGGCCGCAACGTGTCCGAAGCCCCACAGCGACTCACCGATTTCGAGCGTGTCCTGGGTGAGGGGGTGGCACTTCTGGTCTTCGTAGCAACGACCGCTCGTGGCGACGAACAGCCCCTTCCAGCTGTGCATGGCCATGTCGAGAAGCAGCAGGTCGAGAACCATCTTGGAGCGCTCGACGATGGCGCGGTCCGCTGCGAAATCGACGAGCAACGTAAGCGGCGCGATGTCTTCTTCGTAGTAGACGTTCGAGTGCCACTCGGTGAATCCGTAGACGAAGCGGTGCTCGAGCCAGCGGTGGATGCGCGTTGCGGCGCGATCGCGCTTGGCGGCGCCGCTGCGGCCGTCGTTTGCGAACGCCTCGTCGGGGTACAGCTGGCCGGCGAGGTACTCGCACGTGGCGAAGAGGATCTGGTGGTTCTCGCTCCAGTAGCACATGCTGTCGGCGCCCGGCTCGTCCATCCAGTACTTGAAGCCGAGGATCGTGCGCCGTGCCCGTTCTGCGGCGGGGCTGCCCAGTCGGTCGGGCCAGGCGTACATCGCCCGCAGAATGCTGATGAGGCGAAAATCGGCGCAATCGAGACGGGCATCGACGAAGTCGCAGAGCGCCAGAAAGTCCGCGTCCCCCACCAGCGGTCGCCCGGCGGCGAGGTCGTGGATCTGCGGAAAGCACTTGGCGCCCATCTTGAGCTCCATGCTGATGTCCGCACCGGCATCGTAGGTCGTCGTTCCCACCGTCCGCATTCAAGCATCAAGCGCGCCCGCGGACGAGCCGCGCGCCACCGAGGCGACGTACGTGGAGCGACGGGCGAGTCGGATTGCGCGCTCCGTCGGACGCCAGTACACTGACACCTCACCCGAACCGTTTGCTACGCTGAGCGTGCAGCGCGCCACCACCACGGCTCGCTGCCACGCCCCCGGCGTTGCCTCGCCATGACCGACAGGAGCCGACCCGAGTGGAGAAAATGAACCGATCCGTACGCGAAATTCTCGAGCGCACCCTGAGCCAACGCCACGTAATCCTCGACGGTGCGATGGGTAGCATGGTGCAACGCTACGGATTGTCCGAGGAAGACTACCGCGGCGATCGGTTCCGCGAGCATGCCCGCGATCTCAAGGGCAACGGCGACGTGCTGTGTCTGACACGCCCGGATGTCGTGCGCGAGATCCATACGGCGTACCTCGAAGCCGGTAGCGACATCTTGTCGACGGCGACGTTCAGTGCCACGGCGATCTCGCAGGAGGACTACGCGCTCGAGGACATCGCCTACGAGATCAACGTCGCGGCGGCACGGGTTGCGCGCGAGGCCTGTGACGCCTTTGCGGCGAAGACGCCTGACCAGCCCCGCTTCGTCGCCGGCTCGGTCGGGCCGACGAACAAGACGCTGTCGCTGTCCCCCGACGTCAACGATCCCGCCTTCCGCACCCACACGTACGACGAGATTCGCGACGCCTACGCCGAGCAGGTGCGTGGTCTCATCGACGGTGGATCCGACCTGATTCTCATCGAGACGATCTTCGACACCCTCAATTCCAAGGCCGCGATCATGGCGACGCTCGAGGTCTTCGACGAGAAGGGGGTCGAGCTGCCGATCATTCTGTCGGTGACGTTCACCGATCGCAGCGGCCGAACGCTGTCGGGGCAGACCCCGGAGGCGTTCTGGATCTCGGTGCGGCATGCGCGGCCGCTGGCCGTCGGCATCAACTGTTCGCTCGGGGCCAAGGAGATGCGTCCGCTGGTCGAGGAGCTCTCCCGCATCGCCCCGACGCGCATCAGTTGCTATCCGAATGCGGGCTTGCCGAACGCCTTCGGCGGCTACGACGAGACGCCCGAGCAGACGGCGAAGCTGCTGCGCGGCTTTGCCGAAGACGGACTGCTCAACCTCGTCGGCGGCTGCTGCGGCACGACACCAGAGCACATCGCGGCGATCGCGGCGGCGGTGGCCGACGTCTCACCGCGTGCGATCCCCGATGCCCGCACGGATCGGGTGCAGTACAGCGGGCTGGAGCCGCTGACCATCACCGCCGAGAGCAACTTCCAGATGATCGGCGAGCGCACGAACGTGACCGGGTCCAAGCGCTTCGCCAACCTGATCAAGAAAAACGACTACGCAGCCGCTCTCGACGTCGCGCTGGAGCAGGTGCGCAGCGGCGCCAACCTGCTCGACGTGAACATGGACGAGGGCATGCTCGACTCCGAGCAGGCGATGACGACGTTGCTCAACCTCATCGCCACCGAGCCGGAGATCGCGCGGGTGCCGATCGTCGTCGACAGCTCGAAGTGGAGCGTCCTCGAGGCCGGGCTCAAGTGCATCCAGGGGCGACCGGTCGTGAACTCGATCAGCCTCAAGGAGGGCGAGGAAGACTTCCTGGCGAAGGCTCGCAAGATCCAACGCTACGGCGCCGGTGTGATCGTCATGGCCTTCGACGAAGTCGGTCAGGCCGACACCACCGAGCGCAAGGTCGAGATCTGCGCCCGCGCGTACGGCTTGCTCACCGAGAAGGTGGGATTCGATCCGCAGTCGATCATCTTCGATCCCAACATCCTCGCGATCGCCACCGGGCTCGAGGAGCACGACGACTACGCCAAGAATTTCATCGAGGCGACGACGCTGATCAAGGAGCGCTGCCCGGGCGCCAAGATCAGCGGCGGCGTCAGCAACTTGTCGTTCTCGTTTCGCGGCAACGACGTCGTGCGCGAGGCGATCCACTCGGCGTTCCTGTACCACGCCATCCGCGCCGGAATGGACATGGGCATCGTCAACGCCGGCCAGCTCGCCGTCTACGAGGACATTCCGAAGGAGCTGCTCGAACACGTCGAGGACCTGATCTTCAACCGTCGTCCCGACGCCACCGAGCGCATGGTCTCTCTCGCCGAGTCGGTGAAGGGCAGCGGCAAGAAGCGGGAGGTCGATCTCAGCTGGCGCGAGGCCCCGGTCGAAGAGCGCATCGCGCCTGCGCTGGTGCACGGGATCGTCGACTACATCGAGGTCGACACCGAAGAGGCGCGCAAGAAGCGGCGCCGGCCGCTCGACGTCATCGAAGGCCCGCTCATGGACGGCATGAAGATCGTCGGCGACCTCTTCGGCGCCGGCAAGATGTTCCTGCCGCAGGTGGTCAAGAGCGCACGCGCCATGAAGCAGGCGGTCGCCTACCTGACACCGTTCATGGAGGAGGAACAGAGTGAATCGTCCAGCCAGGGGAAGGTGCTGCTGGCGACGGTGAAAGGCGACGTCCACGACATCGGCAAGAACATCGTCGCGGTGGTGCTGCGCTGCAACAACTACGAGGTGATCGACCTCGGGGTGATGGTTCCCTGCGACAAGATCCTGGAGACGGCGCTCGAGGAGAAGTGCGACATCGTCGGACTCAGCGGTCTGATCACGCCGTCGCTCGACGAGATGGTGTTCGTCGCCAAGGAGATGGAGCGGCGCGAGATGAAGACGCCCTTGTTGATCGGCGGGGCGACGACGAGCCGCCAGCATACGGCGGTGAAGATCGCCCCGCAGTTCACCGAGCCCACCGTGCACGTGATCGACGCGTCGCGCGTCTGCGGAGTCGCCGGCCAGCTGCTCGAGCCCCGGCTCAAGGCGAAGCTCGTCGAGGAGAACGTCGCCGAGCAGGAGCGCCTGCGCTACATCTATCTCCAGAAGCAGGACGAGCCACTGGTTCCGTATGCGGAGGCGCGCGAGCGCCGACCGGAGATCGTGTGGCGGGCCGAGGACTTGCATAAGCCCTCGTTTCTCGGCACCCGGCACGTCGATGCGCAGCCGCTCGCCGAGCTGATCGAGTACATCGACTGGACCTTCTTCTTCGCCGCCTGGGAGTTGCGCGGCAAGTTTCCGGCGATCCTCGACCACCCGACGCGCGGCGCCGCCGCCCGCGAGCTGTATGCGAATGCGCAGGACCTGCTCGGCAAGATCGTCGACGGCGGGTTGCTGCAAGCTCGCGGTGTCTATGGCTTCTGGCCGGCGAACAGCGATGGCGACGACATCATCCTGTTTCAGGACGAGGAGCGGAAGACGGAGCTCGCGCGCTTCAACCTGTTGCGGCAGCAGCGCATGGCGACGCCGAACCTGCCGCTTCGCTCGCTCGCCGATTTCGTCGCCCCGGTCGAATCAGGCCTGCACGACTACGTCGGGGCGTTCGCGGTCACGGCGGGAATCGGCGCCGAAGAGCTCGCCAAGCACTACGAGAACGAGAAGCTCGACGACTACAACGCGATCATGGTGAAGGCCCTGGCCGACCGGTTGGCCGAGGCGTTCGCCGAGCAGTTGCATCAGCGGGTGCGGCGCGAGTGGTACGCCGCCGACGAGCACCTCGGCAACGACGAGCTGATCCGCGAGAAGTACCGGGGAATTCGTCCTGCATTCGGCTACCCGGCGTGCCCGGACCACCACGAGAAGTTCAAGCTGTTCGGCCTGCTGGATGCCGAATCGGTGGGTATGCGACTCACCGAGAGCGCGGCGATGACGCCCGCGGCCAGCGTCAGCGGGATCTATCTCGGACACCCCGAGGCACGCTACTTCCAGCTCGGTCACATCGATCGCGACCAGATCGAGGCGTACGCCGAGCGCAAGGGGATACGCGTCGCCGACACGGAGCGCTGGTTGCGCTCCAACCTGGGCTACGACCCCGACGCCAGTCGCTGACGACCGGTTCGTCGCCGCCACCGCCAGGAGGTTGCCATGAAGACCCGCGCCGCCGTCGCCTTCGCTCCCAAGCAGCCGTTGGAGATCGTCGAGCTCGACCTCGAAGGCCCGCAGGCGGGAGAGGTGCTGGTCGAGATCAAGGCGACGGGCATCTGCCATACCGACGCCTACACGCTCGACGGGCTCGATTCCGAGGGTCTCTTCCCGTCGATTCTCGGGCATGAGGGCGCGGGCGTGGTCGTCGAGGTCGGTGCCGGCGTCACCTCGGTCGCCCCGGGCGACCACGTGATCCCGCTCTACACGCCCGAATGCCGGCAGTGTAAGTCGTGCCTGTCGCGCAAGACCAACCTTTGCACGGCGATCCGCGCAACCCAGGGCAAGGGCGTGATGCCCGACGGCACCAGCCGCTTCGCGCACCAGGGCCGCGCGATCCATCACTACATGGGCTGCTCGACGTTCTCGAACTTCACCGTGCTCCCGGAGATCGCGGTCGCCAAGATCCGCGCCGACGCGCCGTTCGACAAGGCCTGCTACGTCGGCTGCGGTGTCACCACCGGCGTCGGCGCGGTCGTCAACACCGCTGCGGTCGAAGCCGGCGCGAGCTGCGTCGTCTTCGGCCTCGGTGGCATCGGCCTCAACGTCATCCAAGGCTTGCGGATGGTCGGTGCCGGCAAGATCGTCGGTGTCGATGTGAATCCCAAGAAGGAAGAATGGGGCCGGCGCTTCGGCATGACCGACTTCGTCGAGGCCGGCAAGGTGAACGGCGATCTCGTCGCCCACCTCGTCGAGCTGACCGAAGGTGGCGCCGACTACACGTTCGATTGCACGGGCAACACGGACGTCATGCGCCAGGCTCTGGAGACCTGCCATCGCGGCTGGGGCACCAGCGTCATCATCGGCGTCGCCGCCGCCGGCGAGGAGATCGCGACGCGGCCGTTCCAGCTGGTGACCGGCCGCGTTTGGAAGGGAACGGCCTTCGGCGGCGCTCGCGGCCGGACGGACACGCCGCGCATCGTCGACTGGTACATGCAGGGGAGGATCGAGATCGACCCGATGATCACCCACACCTTCCCGCTCGAGCGCATCAACGAGGCCTTCGACCTGATGCACCGCGGCGAAAGCATCCGCTCCGTCGTGCTCTTCTGACCGTCCGACCGGTCCGACCCTGCCCCTTGGCGCCCCCGCCCGCAGGCTGCCAAGATGGCGCCACCTGCAGGAGGAAGACGCCATGCCCGACGAGCAGCAACCATCACCAGCGGCGGCGCCGCCGCCGGATCTCGGCTTCGATCCAGATGCCCTGCGCCGCCGCTATCGCGACGAACGTGATCGCCGGTTGCGCGCCGACGGCAACGAGCAATACGTCGAGATCAAGGGCGAGCTCGCCCACTTCCTCGACGACCCGTACGCCGAGCCCGGCTTCACCCGTGCGGCGCTGTACGACGACGTCGAGGTGCTCATCGTCGGCGCCGGCTTCGGCGGGCTACTCGCCGGCGTGCGCCTGCATCAGGCTGGGATCGACGGCATCCGCATCGTCGATCCCGCCGCCGACTTCGGCGGCACCTGGTACTGGAACCGCTACCCGGGCATCGCCTGCGACATCGAATCGTATACCTACCTGCCCTTGCTCGAAGAGATCGGTTACGTGCCGAAGCAGAAGTACGCCGACGGCAAGGAAATCCTCGAGCACAGCCAGGCGATCGGCCGCAAGTTCGACCTCTACCGCGACGCCTGCTTCCGCACCCGCGTCGAGGAGATTCGCTGGGACGGCGAGGCGGCGCGTTGGATCGTTGCGACGAATCACGGCGATCGTATGCGGGCGCACTACGTCATTCTCGCCACCGGCCCGCTCAGCAAGCCCAAACTGCCCGGGCTTCCGGGAATCGAGTCGTTCCAGGGCCACTCCTTTCACGCCAGTCGCTGGGACTACCGCTACACGGGTGGCGACACCGAGGGGAACCTCACCGGCCTGCGCGGCAAGCGCGTCGGCATCATCGGCAC
>CALJUJ010000789.1 GCA_937975525.1 uncultured bacterium | reverse complement strand
GTTCCGCTTGGCCCGGGCGCCCGTCGCCGGCGGATGACCCGCCGCGCCGCGCCCGGCCCCGGCGTGGATATGCCACGTCGATCCAGCTCATACCACGCTGCCGCATCGCGCGGCGTGGATCACTTTCAGCTTCTCCAAACGCCTTACCGTGACTCTTGGTTTCCGACTACCGGTCCGTCCGTCGGCCTTGACGCAACCACGCCGAGCGTCGATGTCGGTGCATGCCCATCTTGCAACCGCTACTCGGTCTCGCCGCCCTCGTCGGCATCGCCTGGGCGTTCAGCGAGGACCGCAGCGCGTTCTCCTGGCGCTGGGTCGCCGGCGCCATCGGCCTGCAGCTGGTGCTCGCTTTCGTCTTCGCCCACGTCCCCGTCCTCTGGGCCGGCCTCGCCCACGCTGGCGCCGGTGTCGAAGCGCTCGCCCGCGCTTCACGGGCCGGGTCGAGCTACATGTTCGGCTACCTCGGCGGTGCCCCGCTGCCGTTCGAGCCGGTCGGCGCGGCGCGCCCGCTGATCATCGCCTTCGAGATCCTGCCGATCGTCATCGTCACCGCCGCCCTTGCCGCCCTGCTCTGGCACTGGCGCATCCTGCCGCTGCTCATCCGCGCCCTGAGCTGGATGTTGCAGCGCAGTCTCGGCATCGGCGGCGCCGTCGGACTCGGCACCGCCGCCAACCTCTTTCTCGGCGTCGTCGAAAGCCCGCTCGTCCTGCGCGCCTACGTCGCCCAGCTGACCCGCGCCGAGCTCTTCATGGTCATGACCGCCGGGCTCGCCACCGTGTCCGGCGTCGTCCTCGTCCTCTACGCAACCGTCCTTGCGCCGATCGTGCCCGAGGCGACCGCGCACATTCTGACCGCTTCCCTGATCTCGCTCCCGGCGGCCCTCCTGTTCGCCCGCATCCTCGTGCCGGGCGACTCGCACACCGGCGCCGACGACTTCGACCACACGCTTTCCTATGCCGGCAGCATGGACGCGCTCACCCGCGGCACGGAAGACGGGCTCAAGGTCTTTCTCAGCGTCATCGCCATGCTCGTGGTGATCGTCGCGCTGGTCCATCTCGCCAACGAGATCCTCGCTCTGATCCCCGACGTCGCCGGCGCTCCTCTCAGCCTCGAGCGCCTTTTCGGATGGGTGTTCGCCCCGCTGGTCCTTCTTTTCGGTGTACCCTGGCAGGATGCCCAGGTGGCCGGCCAATTGATGGGCACGAAAGCGATCCTCAACGAGTTCATCGCCTACCAACAGATGGCCGAGCTCGCGCCCGGCGCTCTCGGCTCGCGCACCGTGGTCATCCTGACCTACGCGATCTGTGACTTCGCCAACATCGGCAGCATCGGGCTTCAGATCGCTACATTCGCCACCCTCGCGCCCGGTCGCCGCGCGGAAGTCGCCGGTCTCGGCCTCAAAGCCTGGCTCGCCGGCAACCTCGCCACCGGCGCCACCGGCGCCGTTGCCGCGCTGGTGCTGGCATGAACTGCAATTCCACCACTGCGCCCTTCTGTCACTCCTAGTGACTCTCGGGGCATGTCGGCGCCCACGGCTACTTGCCCAAGCAGAAGCGCCGAAAGATCTCGTCGAGCACGTCCTCGTTGCTGACGGCTCCCGTCACTTCGCCGACGTGATCGAGCGCCTCCTGGACCGAGACCGCGACGATCTCCGGTGGCGCACCGTCGCGCAGGCCGCGCTGCGCCAGTGCCAGCGCGTCGCCGGCGTGCTGCAAGGCGTGGCGATGGCGTTCACGGGTCAGCACCGGAGCCGCACTGCCGCCGGCCTCTTCCTCCCCGAGCATTCTCGCCAGCGCGCCGCGCAGCTCGTTCAACCCCGCGTGGCTCCGGGCGGAAACGACGACGACATCCGCTGACGTTCGCTCGCGCAGCTCGTTCGGCGCCAGCACGACGCCGAGATCGCTCTTGTTGGCAACCACCAGTCGGCGTGCGGCCGCGCTGGCGCGCAATGCCTCCTCGTCTTCCCCGGTGAGCGGCCGCGACGCGTCGACGACCAGCAGCACGCCATCGGCCCGCTGGATGGCGGCCGCGGTGCGCTCGACGCCGATGCGCTCGACCTGGTCCGCCGTCTCCGCCCGCAGGCCGGGCGTGTCGCTGAGAATCATCGGAATCCCCGCGACCTCGATCGACTCGTCGATCACGTCGCGCGTCGTCCCGGCGATCTCCGTGACGATCGCTCGTTCCTCGCCGAGCAGGGCGTTCAGCAAGCTCGACTTGCCGACGTTGGGTCGGCCGACGATGGCGACGCGCACGCCGTCGCGGGCACGCTTGCCGTGTGCGTAGCTGTCGACGAGGCCGGCCAGGGTCTGCGCGGCGCGAGCCCGGCGGGCTTCGATCTCCGCGGCATCGATCGCGACGTCCTCCTCGGCGAAGTCGAGCTGCACCTCGAGCAGCGCCTTGAGCTCGATCAGCTCCGCACGCACGGCGCCCAAGGATTCCGAGAGCCCACCGTGCAGCTGCGCGGCGGCGATCTCGGCGGCGCGCGCGCCCCGCGCGTCGATGAGGTCGGCGACGGCCTCCGCCTGGGCCAGGTCCAAGCGACCGTTCAGGAAGGCCCGTTCGGTGAACTCGCCGGGCTCGGCGAGGCGGGCGCCGGAGGCGAGCAGAGCCTCGACGACTCGGCGCAGCACGGCCGGGCTGCCGTGGGCCTGGAGCTCGACGACGTCTTCTCCGGTGTAGCTCGCGCCGGCACGCATCCACACCCCCAACGCCTCGTCGAGGGTGCACTCGCCTTCGACGAGCCAGCCGTGACGGAGGGTGTGCGAGCTCCAGGCGCCGGCACGCTGCGGACGAAAGACCGACTCGGCGAGCTCGCGGCTGCGCGGTCCGCTCAGGCGTACGATGCCGATCCCGCCGCGCCCCGGGGCCGTGGCGATCGCGGCGATCGTGTCGCCGACGTACATGGGGCCTTCAACGGCGCGACGAGCGCGGCGCTCCGTCGGGGACGATCACCAACTTGCGGTAGTGGCCCTGGCCGGCGCTTCGCGTCGTCAGGCCGGCTTCGTCCTGGAGCGCGAGGTGGACGATGCGACGGTCGCGCGGGCTCATCGGGTTGAGCGTCACCGCGCGTCGGCGCCGGCGTGCTTCCGCCGCCATGCGCCGCGCGAGCTCTTCGAGCGAGGCCTGGCGGCGCTCGCGGTAGCCCTGGGAGTCGACGACGACGTGCACCGTGCGATGCTCGTCGCGCGCCAGGATCCTGCCGATGATGTACTCGAGCGCGTCGAGCATCTGGCCCTTGCGACCGATCAGCAGGCCGCTGCTGTCACCGTCGATCTCGAGGGTCACGTGGTCGCCGTCGGTACCGGCGCGGACCGACGCCTCGACGTCGATGTGGCCGAGGATGGTTTCGAGAACCTCGCGGGCGTGCGCGACGGTGCCGGCATCGATGGACCGATCGGGCGTCGCGTCCCGCGGCGGCCGGGGCTCGGCGATTGCCGGCGTGGGCGGCGGAGACGGCTCCTCACCGTCGTCGGCTTCCAGCACAGGAGGCGGCGGAACATCGTCGACGGGCTCGTCGTCGTCGAGGACGGACGTGTCCAGCATCGGTCGAATCGTAGCGCGGACGCGAGCGTTGCGGCCGCCGATGCCGAGGAAGCCGCGTGCGGCGTCGTGCAGGATTTCGATGGCGACGCGCTCGCGGCTGACTCCCAGCTCGGCGAGTGCGGCTTCGATGGCCGCGTCGATCGAGGGACCTTCGGCTTCGACTGTCTGCATCGTCGCACCTCCCCTTTGGACCGCGGCGAAAGGCTCGGGCCGCGGATCTTCGAACGGCGACCGCGGCGCTCAGTCGGCGGCGCGGTGCACGTAGTACTGCTGCGCGATGGTCAGCACGTTGTTCACGGTCCAGTACAGCACCAGTCCTGCGGGGAAGGTGATGAACATGAACGTGAACACCACCGGCAGGATCATCATCATCCGCTGCTGGGTCGGGTCGCCCGTCGTCGGCGTCATCCACTGCTGGAGGAACATGGAAGCGCCCATGAACAGGGTGAGCACCGGGATGCCGGGAGGGTCGACGAACGGGATCGCCAGCGAGCCGAGGCGATCGGGCGCCGAAAGGTCGTTGATCCAGCCGATGAACGGCGCGTGGCGCAGCTCGACGGCGTTGAGCAGCGCCTGGTACAGCCCGATGAAGACGGGGATCTGCACGAGCATCGGCAGACAGCCGCCGAGCGGATTGACCCCGTGCGTGCGGTACAGCTCCATCATCTCCTTCTGGAGCTGGTCGGGCTTGTCCTTGAGCTCTTCGCGGATGCGGGTCATCTCGGGCTGCAGCTTCTGCATGCCCTTCATCGCCTTGAAGCTCTTGTGGGTCAGCGGCAGGAAGAGAATCTTGATGACCACCGTCAGCAGGATGATGTCGACGCCGTAGTTGCCGGTCACCGCATGGCACTGGCGCAAAAGCCACAGCAGCGGCAGCGCGATGAAGCTGAACCAGCCCAGGTCGACCGCCCGCGGCAGCTTGTGGCCCACCTGCTCGAGGAGGTCGACGCTCTTGGCGCCGAGGTAGAGCGTCACCTCGCGCTCGACGGAGCTGCCGCGCAGCGGGAACAGCAACTGCGCCCGCAAATACCGCTGCGACGAGCCGTTGACCGAACGCTGCTTGAGAAACAACGTCGGGTGCGGATCGGCGATGCCGGGCACGGGGACGTCGACGCCGCCGCCGTTCGTGGCCGGCGCCGACGCGACGTCGGTGGGCACGAGACCGACCATGAAATGTCGTCCGCTGAGGCTGACCCACTGCCACCCGTCGGTGGCGGCGTCGCGGGCCGGCTCGACGACGAGGCCGTCGAGCAAGCTGCCGTCGTCGAGGTAATACTGCTCGAGGCTGCGTCCGGAGAGGTACTCGGCACGGTCGAACAGGTCCTCGTGCTCCGCCGACTGGATGGGCGCCAGCCACGACAGGGCCAGCTGCGTGTACTGCGCCGCGATCCCCTCGCCAACGATGTCGGTCTCGATCGCACGCTGGTCGCCGCGAAACGTCAGACGCTTCTTGATCGTGCCGCTCTCGCCCTGCCAGACCATTTCGACGACACGGACGTCCTGCGGGCCCAGCACCAGCGTTCCTTCCGCCGACATCGCGTACGCCGCGCCGCGGTCGTTCACGGTGACCACCTTGCCGGTGTCGCGGTCGAGGCCGCGCAGGTCGACGCCGAGCGGCAGCTCGCCGCTCTCGGCCGGCTCGACCATCTCGAGTCCGGGGCTCTCGGGATCGACGTTGGTGCGATGATCCTTGAGACGAAAGCTCTCGACGCGCCCGCCGTTCGAATTGAGCGTGGCCACGTAGAAGTCGGTCTCGATCGTCACCCGACGCGCCGGAGCCTCGTTGCGCGGCGCGAGCTCGGCGGCGGGCGGGGGCAGAACCGGTGCCGGCGGCGCGACTTCGGGTTGCGGCAACGGTGCGGCGACCTCTTCGACCGCCGGGTCGTCGAGACCCGGATAGAGCGTCGGCAAGATCACTTCGTTGTAGAGGAGGAGAATCGCCAGCGACACGGCGACGGCGAGGATGGCACGCTGTTCCATGGTGAATGGGCTCTCTAGGCGACGGGGTCCCAGCCCCCGGCGCTCCAGGGGTGGCAGCGCAGGACGCGGTGCAGGGCCGCGAGCGATCCGCGCACGACCCCATGGCGAACGATGGCCTGTTCGGCATAGGCGGAGCAGGTCGGGGCGAAGCGGCAGTGGTTGCCGAGCAGGGGCGACAGGCCCCAGCGGTAGATGCGGATGGGAAGAATGGCGAAACGACGCGGCCAAGGCGACCGGGAGGCGCCGGACCCAGGGTCGGTCATGTCGTTCACGACACCACCTCGAGGCGCAGGGCGCGGACGATTTCGTGCTGCAAGTCGGCGTAGGTGGCGGCTGCGGCTTCCGGGCGGGCGATCACCAGGACGTCCTGGGGAGGAACGATGTCGTGCTGGCTCTTGCGGAAGATCTCGCGCACGAGCCGCTTGATGCGGTTGCGGACGACGGCGTTGCCGACGCGCCGGCTGGTGGTCACACCGAGGCGCGAATGTGGGTGTCGGCTGCGGGCCGTGAGAACGACGAGGCGGCCGCTGCCGCGGCGGCGGGCGACGCGCTGCAGCCGGAGGTACTCCGAGCGCTTGCGGACGCGGCGCTCCTTGGGGAGACGTTCGTCCCGCGACGGCGCCCGGGAAGGAGTGTGTTCCTGCGTTGGCATGCTGGTCACGGGTGCGGTGCCGTCGCACGCACCCGCGAGCAGCGAGCGGCAGGATCGCTGCATGGGAACGAGATTCACGGCCTGCCGCCGGCTGGTCCCGAGGGCGGTTCGACCTCAGGACGGCTGCTTGGGCGGAATCGAGACCGACAGGCGCTTGCGGCCCTTGGCGCGGCGCTGCTTGATCACGCGACGTCCGCCGGGAGTCGCCATGCGGGCGCGAAAGCCATGCCGGCGCTTACGCCGACGATTGCTGGGCTGGTAGGTTCGCTTCATCGTAATCCCTCGATCGATCCGCGGTCAGGGGCTTCAGGACGCTTCGGCCTCACCGCCTTCGGGGGCGGGCGCCGCAACCTCTTCCTGCTTCTTGGCGAAGGCTTCGGACCAGTGCGACTCGCACAGGCCGCGGTCGTGCTGCGGCTTCAGGCAATTCTCCGCGTTGCACGTCTTGTAGCGGGGTTTCGGCATCTCGCCGCGCCGCCACTTGCGGTAGTGCACGTTGCAATACTGCTTGGCGCGTACTTCTTTGTCGCAGTCGGGCGCCTTGCAGCTTCCCTTGTTGGCCATTCCGTTTCGCCTTTCCTGATGAGCTGACTCGCACGTCCGTCGAGACGCGCGAATCGCGTCCTATACCGAATCCGGAACCCGCTGTCGACCGCTGCGCCTGGGATCGTGCGGCTTCCTCCCGGTCCCGGGCTCAGAAGCGGAGACGC
>CALJUJ010000788.1 GCA_937975525.1 uncultured bacterium | reverse complement strand
CCGCACGATCCGGACGCGTTCACGCAGGGACTGGAATGGCACGCCGGGCTGCTGCTGGAGAGCACGGGCCTGCGTGGGCGATCGAGCCTGCGCGAGGTCGATCCGAAGACCGGCGCGGTGCGCCGGCGGATCGCGCTCGATCCGCAGTTCTTCGGTGAAGGGCTCACCCGCGTCGGCGATCGCCTCGTGCAGCTCACCTGGCGCAGTGGTGTCGCGTTCGTCTACGACGCAACGACTCTAACCGTGCTCGACCGCTTCACCTACGAGGGAGAAGGGTGGGGTCTGTGCTTCGACGGCACATCGCTGGTGCAGAGCGACGGCAGCAGCTTCTTGTTCCGCCGCGATCCGACGACTTTCGAGCTCCGGGAGCGAATCGCGGTGCGCCGCGACGGACGGCCGCTGTCGCGCTTGAACGAGCTCGAATGTGTCGGCGACGAGATCTACGCCAACGTCTGGCGTACCGACGAGATCGTCGTGATCGATCCGGAACGTGGCGAGGTGAGGGCGACGATCGACGCATCGACGCTTCTCAGCCCCGTCGAGCGTGTGCGCGTCGACGTGCTCAATGGCATCGCCCACGACCCGCAGAGCGGCGACTTCTACGTCACCGGCAAGCTGTGGCCGAAGCTGTTTCGGGTGCGTTTCGTGCCGCGCTGACGTGTCGCGCCGGTGGACTCAGCGTCCTTTGAACTGGGGCTCGCGCTTTTGCGCGAAGGCCATCATGCCCTCGCGGGTATCTTCCGATTGGGTCACCAGGGTCTGCGCCAGCGCTTCTTCCTCGAAGGCGGTGTCGATCGAGGACTCGAGCGAGCGGTTCAGTAGCCGCTTGGACAGGCCGATCGCCAGCGTCGGGCCGGCGGCCAGGCGGGTAGCGAGCGCGGTTGCCTCGGTGGCGAGTCGATCGGCGGCGACGACCTGGGTAGCGAGGCCGGAGGCGAGGACGTCGGCAGCCGACAGCGCGTCGCCGAGGAGCACCAACTGCTTGGCCTTCTGCAGTCCGACGAGGCGCGGCAGCAGGAAGGCGCCGCCGGCGTCGACGGCGATTCCGCGGCGCACGAAGATCTCGATGAAGCGAGCGCCCTCGGCGGCGATGACGAAATCGCTGGCGAAGGCCAGGTGGGCGCCGAGACCGGCGGCGACGCCGTTGACCGCGGCGACGACCGGCTTCTCCAGCTCCCACAGCGCGCGGATCAGGCGTTGCGAGCTGCCCTTCATCACCAGGCGCGTGACGCCCGGTCCGCTCGGGCCCTCGCGGCGCGGCCCCGACAGGTCGGCTCCGGTGCAGAACCCCTTGCCGTTGCCGGTGAGCACGACGGCGCGAATCTCCGGATTCATCTGCGCCGTATCGAGCACCTGCAGCAGCTCGTCGCGCATGCGGGCATTGACGGCGTTGCGCTGCTCCGGGCGGTTGAGGGCGACGCGAGCGACGTGGTCGTTGAGGCTGTATTCCAAGGTTTCGAAGTCGGGCATGTCAGCTCCGGCGGTGTCGTGGCGCGCGGGGCGCCGCGGTGGGGACGTCGTCCGTCAGGTCGACGATCCTGCTGGTTGCGATGCGAGCGCCGCCCGGCGCTGCTCGACGGCGAACTTCGGCCGCACCAGCGAGACGACGCCCGGGATGAAGACGAGGGCGCCGATCAGCTGGAAGGTGAGCAGCAGCATGAGCAGCAAGGCCATCTGGGCCTCGAACTTCAATGGATGGAAGAGCCAGAACATCACGCTCACTGCGAGCGTGGTGCCGGTGAAGATCACCGCCTTGCCGGTCGTTTCCAGGGCGCGGCGGTTCGCTTCGTCGAAGTCGCCGACTTCCTTGTACTCCTCCAGGATCCGGCTCAGCACGTAGTATCCGTAGTCGATGCCGATACCGATGCCGATGGCTGCTACCGGCAGTGAATTGATGTTGAAGTCGATGCCGAACAGGTACATCACGGCCTCCGCCAGCGGGTGGGCGATCGCCGAGGGGATCATCACGATCACGGCGCCCACGAAGGAGCGGTAGGTCAGCACGCTCAGGACGAAGACGGTGAAGAAAAGCAGCGGGACGGCGACGCTGGTGGACCACTCGACCTCCTCGTTGGTGGCGGCGAGGATGCCGAACATGCCTCCGGCGAGCAGGTAGCGGACGTTGTCGTCCGGGCTGGTGTGGGACTGGATGTACTCCTTGGCGCGGTCGATGGCGCCGTGGATCACGTCGTTGCCGTGGCCGTTGTAGAACACGCTGATCGTGGCGTTCGTGTAGTCCGGGCTGAAGAAGCGGTCCATGTCGCCGCGTCGCGTGCCCGACGTGACCAGGAAGAAGAGCTGGCCGACGAAGTCGTCCCGCGTGGGCAGCATCTCCCACTTGGGGTCGCCTTCGCGGAAGGTGCGAAAGATCTTCTTCAGCAGGGTCGTCGCGGTGATGGAGCCGCCGGCGCCGGGGCCTTGCTCCATGTAGCGCTGGAAGCGATCGAGCTGGTTCAGTGTCTCGGCGTTGTTGGCCGTTGCCGGGTCCTAGCCTTCGGGGATGATTGCCAGCGTGCTCGCGCCGACGATCTTCTAGTTCACCTTGTCGGCGGCGGTGTTGTACGGATGGTCGTCGTAGAGCAGGGCGCGGCCGATCTCGGTGTCGCCGATGCGCAGCTGCTGCGCGAAGTACAGCCCGAACACCATGAGCACGGCGAAGATGCCGACGATGCCCCAACGCCACGACCCACGCGCGATCGACAGCAGGACGGCGGTGATTCCGTCGTAGATGCGGTCCGACAGGCGGGTGCCGGCGAGCGGGTCGTCCTTCGGCGGCTCGATGAACGTGAGCACGATCGGATGCAGGGTGATGACGCTGAGAAAGATCGAGATGATCCAGAAGCTGCAGATGAACGCGAGCTTCTGCATCAACGGGATGCTGGCGACCGCGATGGTCAAAATGGCGAGCGAATCGCTGACGATCGCGACCATCGCCGGGCTGAAGAGGTTGACGTACGAGCTGACGATCGCCCGATCCTTGTCCCGCAGCCGGTGGTACTCCTCGTGGTACCGCTCCATCGACTGCACCGAGTGGCTCAGCGCGCGCGCCGAGATCAGCACGAAGACGACCAGGACCAACGGGTCGACCGAGAAGCCGCAGAGGCCGGCGAACCCGAGCCCCCAGATCGCGCTCATCACTCCGGACAGCGTCGGAATCACGACGCCCGCGATCGAGCGGAAGTAGAACCAGAGGAGCAGCATGATCGCGATCGTCGTAGCGATCAGCACCCAGCCCATGCTGGCGACCGACTCGTTGAAGTACGCGTACAGGATCGGTGGCCCGGTGACGTGGATCTCGACCTTGCCTCCGGCCTCCGCCTCGGCGACGAGCTTCTGGACCTCGGTCCACATGCCGGCGAGGTCGAAGTACTCTTCCCAGAAGCCGGCGGTGATCAGCGTCGTCGAATCATCCTCGGATACGAAGAGGCCGCGGACCCCCTCGGTCGAGTAGACCTTCTTGCGAAAGAACTCGAGCTCCTCCTGGTCTTGCGGCAGGCGCGGGTAGGTCAGCGGTACGACCTTGATGCCCGATCCCGAGGTCAGCGTCGTTTTGAGCTTGGGGTGCGTGATCGAGATCACCTGCTCGCCGTTGACGCCGGGGATGTTGCGCAGCAGCGACATCGTCAGCTCGTCGACGGTCTTGATGATCTCGGGGTCGCTGAAGATGTCGCCGTTCTTCGCTTCGACCGCCATCAGCAGCACGTTCGAGGTGCCGAACAGATTGCGGTACTTGTAGTACATCTGGATGTACGGGTGCTTTGGCGGGTAGAGGTCGATGAAGTTGGTGAAGATCGTCAACTTCGTCGCCATGAACCACACGAAGAACAGCGTGCCGATGACCATGGCGATCGTCACCGCAGCGCGGTAGCGCAGCAGGAAGCGGAGATACGACTCGATGAGCTTGCTCGGCAGCATGGCGCAGCGTCCTCAGGGGCCGGCGAGCTGGCCGGCTGCGACGAGCTCGGTCTTGCCTTTGCCGCCGACGAAAATGCCGTGGCAGACATCGACGAGGGTCACGCCGCGGATCCACTGCAGCGCCGCCTCGCCGCTGAGCTCGTGTCGCTTCCAGGTGGTGCCGCCGTCGGCGCTGAGGAACACCCCGCCGAGGTCGCCGACGGCGATGCCGTGGTCGCCGCTGATGGCGATGTCGAAGAGCGTCGGGTTGCCGAAGGCGTCGGCGACGCCGACGTCGTCGAATGCGGCCACTTCGTCGCGGCCGCGCACCGACTCCCATGTCGTGCCACCGTCGGACGTGCGCAGGATCAGGCCGTCGATCCCGGCCGCCCAGCCGCGTTCGGCGTCGACGAAGTGGACCCCGAACAGCGTCTTGAAGACGCCGCTCGGTTGCTCGACCCAGGTGCGGCCCGCGTCGCGGGTGGTCAGCACCACGCCTCCTTCACCGACGATCCAGGCGCGCTCGGCGTCGAGCCAGTATTGATCGTTGAGGATGACGTCGCGCGAAAAGGAGCGGTCGACCCAGGTCTGGCCACCGTCCGACGTGTAGAGAACCGACCCCCAGTCGCCGATCGCGGCCGCCGTGTTCGTGTCGATGGCCGCCACGTCGAACAGGTGGCGGTCGTCGAGAGGCGAGTCTTGGATCTCCCAGATCTCGCCGCCGTCCCGGGTGCGAACGATCACGCCCGTGCGGCCGACGGCCCAGCCATTGTCCGCATCGGCGAAGCCGATGCCGAACAAATGCTCTTCCGTGTTCGAAACCTGGCGCCGCCAGTGCACCCCGCCGTCATCGGTATGGACGATCGTGCCGAAGGCGCCTGCCGCCCATGCCTCGCGCGCGTTCGCGGCGCTCACCGAGTAGAGATGGTCGCGCAGCTGTGCGGCAGCAGGCGAGATGGCGGTGGCGACGATGATGGCGGCGAGGAAAGCGACGCCGGTGCCGACTCTCCGAACCCCGCGGTGCGGCGTGAAACCCACGGAAATGCAACCTTTGGGAAGAAGTTCGGCGGGTTATAGGTCGGTGCTTTCCAAACTGTCAAACTTTCCGCCGACGCAGGTTGGTCTCAAGGGTGGCCGGCGGCGGCGCTTTGTCTGGTGGCACCGGCCGCACCCCGCTCGTGGCGGTGGAACGGCAGCGGCTCCGGTCGTAAGGGCGTGTTGCCGAGCAGTAGATCGGCGCCCTTCTCGGCGATCATCATCGTCGGGGCGTAGATGTTGCCGTTGGTGATGTGCGGCATCGCCGACGCGTCGACGACCGCGAGGCCCGACACGCCGTGGACCCGCATCGTCGCCGGGTCGATCACCGCCAGCGGATCCGTTCCCATGCGGCATGTGCACGACGGATGCAGGGCGGTTTCCGCGTCGCGGGCCACCCAGGCGAGGATCTCGTCGTCCGTCTCGAGAGTGGGGCCAGGCGACAACTCTCCGGCATCGAAGCCCGACCACGCGGGTTGGCGGAGGATCTCGCGCGCGCAGCGCACGGCTTCGATCCATTCGCGCCGGTCTTGCTCGGTGGACAGGTAGTTGAAGTGCAAGCTCGGATGGACGCGGGGGTCGGACGAGCGAATGCGTACGCTGCCGCGTGCGTCGGAAAGCGTCGGTCCGACATGGACCTGGTAGCCGTGGCCGGCCAGAGGCACCGAACCGTCGTAGCGGATCGCCAGAGGCAGGAAATGAAACTGCACGTTCGGGTAGGCGACATCGTCGTTGCTGCGTACGAAACCGCCGGCTTCGAAGTGGTTGGTGGCCGCAGGCCCGGTGCGGCCGATCAGCCACTGCAAGCCGATCCACGGCTGACGCTGCCAGCGCAAGGCGGGGTACATCGACACCGGCTGCTTGCAGGCATGTTGGACGTACACCTCGAGATGGTCCTGGAGGTTCTCGCCGACTCCGGGAAGGTCGGCGACGGTCGCGACGTCGTGCTCGGCGAGTAGGTCGGCGGGGCCGACGCCCGAGAGCTGGAGCAATTGCGGGGTGTTGATGGCGCCGCCGCAGGCGACGACCGTGCCGGCGCGTGCGCAGACTGCCGTGCCATTGCCCCGCACGTATTCGACTCCGACGGCGCGGCTGCCCTCGAACAGGATGCGCGTGGTGAAGGCGCGGCAAACCAGGTGCAGGTTGGGCCGCCGCAGCACCGGGTGGAGATAGGCGCGCGCAGCGCTCCAGCGGCGGCCGCGAAAGATGTTCCGGTCGAACGGCCCGAAGCCCTCCTGGCGGTAGCCGTTGACGTCGTCGGTTGCGGGGAATCCGGCTTGCCGCGCCGCTTCGAGAAACGCGCGAAACAGCGGATTGCGACACGGTCCGGTCTCGAGCCGCAACGGCCCGTCGGTGCCGTGATACTCCTGCCCGGGGCCCGTACGGGTTTCGGCACGCTTGAAGTAGGGAAGGCAGTGCGCGTAGCCCCACTCTTCCAATCCCGGGGCGGCCGCCCAACGCTCGAAGTCGAGCGGGTTGCCGCGGATGTAGATCATGCCGTTGATGCTGCTCGAGCCGCCGAGCCGCTTGCCGCGTCCGTGGAAGATGCGGCGTCCGCCCATGTGCGGCTCGGGGTCGCTGCGGTAGCACCAGTCGTATCGAGGATTGCCCAGCGGGACATTGAGGCCGGCGGGCATGTGGATGAACAGGTCCCAGAGATAGTCGGGACGTCCGGCCTCGAGCACGAGCACGGTGACGTCGGGATCGGCGCTCAGCCGGTGCGCCAGCGCGCACCCGGCGGAACCGCCGCCGACGATGATGAAGTCGTACGCATCGCGCCCCATGGCCTTGCAGGAGTACACGCTCGCGCGGCGGGGTCCAAGGAGCGGGCGCGTGCGCATGGGTAGGCTGTCGACGTCGTGTCGGTGTTGGCCGGTGCCGGTCGGCCGGGGGTGAATTCCAATGCCACCAGGCGTGTGGTAGCGGTGAGCGACGGCGCCAGTCCAGTCGCTCCG
>CALJUJ010000787.1 GCA_937975525.1 uncultured bacterium | reverse complement strand
TACTTTAATCAGCGTGTGACTCGGAGGAGAGGGCCAATTCTGTTCCGCACTCCGTCTGCTTCCCCCTCTCCCCCGCGAGAAGCCTCGAATTCAATGAGCGTTCGACTCGGGGGAGAGGGCCGGGGTGAGGGGTCCGCGCCAAGCGTCGCTACCGGACACCAACTCCGCTGCCGGCATCCCCAAACTCATTCAATCGCTGCGTATGCATCCGAAAAGGCGATGGCGTGCCACTGCTTGACCGGCCGAAAGAAGACACCCATGTTGCACTTGGCACTGCTTCGGCCGGGCAAGCAGTGCGATCCGCTGGATGGCAATCTTTGGTGCCCGACCGAACCAGTGGCACGTCCTGTTTTCATTCGTAGTTTCAGCGCGTTCTTTCCACCAGCAGGTCAGACGCACACGCTTGATTGCCCGCCACGTAATCACCCCACCCCGTTGCGCACCGGCCCCCAAACCACGCTTGCGGTTTCGCACCTCCTGAACCACACACCGGCCCCAACCCACGCTTGCGGTTTCGCACCCCGCCCGCCAGCCATTTCGCGGCCGGATTCCTGCAATCCGGCCAAAACTCCGAGGCGTCCATTTCGCCCGCCTGGATCGCGGCCTCGATCCCCTTCACCCATCGTCATTCCCAGAGCGGAACGAGCGCAACGTCCGTTCGGACATACCGCCAGACGATCACCAGTTCGCCGGTGTTAGCCACATGCCGCTACGAGACATCGAGGCAGTGCCCCAGGTGGCTGATCGCAACTTCATGCTCCATCGCGATTTCCAGACTTGTACAGCACAACAAACTCTGGTCCTACCGCCGACTGTTCCCGGAGACGTCTTCGCTGGGCTGGTAGAGGCAGAGCAACCGCTGCGTCATGGAACGACTCATCCTCGTTCGATACGCTGCTGCTTCCAAGCCTGAGAAAGGGCACCTCGATGGGACGTTTCTACAAGCGGATTCAAGCGCTCGACGGCAAAACGCTCCGAACACTGAAACGGGGCAAACCATTCAAGGTCAAGGTAACGAAAGACCTTGTATTCGTTGTGCCTTTATACGGGACCAAACGACGGCGAATCGACATAGCCAGGACCGAAACCATTGCGGCGAAGGGGTATGGCCGCGACGAACTTCGCCAAGGAGTTTTTGAGGTGCTCGGGCCAAACTGGAATGCGTCGTACATCGCTGCGATTGTGCATGAGATCACGAAGTCACCGAACAGCTGAGGGCATGTGCCTACTGCCCCACAGTGTGCGAGGCACATACGTACCCCGCTCCGAGCGAGCGTTCGCGGATGTACTGAGCGGCGCTCGGCGGCGCGGACACGGTCAGAAGCATCATGGTCGTGGGGATACGGATGGCCCCCGAACGTACACGGCGGCTTCCTCGGTTGTTCGCAGCTTCGCACTGCTCTCGGTCAGCACCACGCTGACCGACCATTGAGCAAGAGCGGCAGGTCGTGGGCAAGCTTGAGAAGCTGTTGACGAGCACCGTACTCCGCTATCGTGTCTGAGTCACGCATCAATCGCTTTCGCCATACCAGCGGAACACCAGGGCATGCCAGTCTCTGAAGTTCGGTTCATGTCGTTTCCACGCACGAAACCACCGCCGGTCTTCATCCGGCCAATCGTGGCAGTGTTTCAGAAGTACGAGGAGCAGATTTCGACGATCCTGCTCGAGAAAGGACTGGAGAGCGACGGCGTGCTGAAGGTCCTCTGCGACGACCTGCGGACCCTCGGTTTTGAGATCGAAGCGGGAAAGGGGCGAGAATCAAAGCTTGGTCGCCCTGTGTTCTACGGCGAAAATGGCGACCCGCAGCTCCGGTACGAGGTCGACGGCTACCACCCGGAATGCCGATGTGGTTTGGAGGTCGAAGCCGGCAGGGCGATCCTCGGGAACGCGATCTTCAGAGATCTGTTTCAGGCGATGGTCATGGTCGACGTTGACCATCTCTGCTTGGCCGTGCCAAACGTTTACAAGTACAAGAGCCGTCTGAAACCAAGAGCGAACCGCTACTACGAAAAGACGGTCTCGGTTGCAGACGCCCTGTATGGTCATACTCGAGTCGCCTTGCCATATGGTCTGACGGTCATCGGGTATTAGGCGAAGTGACGCAGGTCATGCTGACAGAGGTACATGTTGGTGAATGACTGAGAACAATGAAGAACACGACGGCAACTGGTACGTGCTCAGCCTCGGGCTACCACCGGTCGACGCCCCGATATCGTCTGCACCCGGAGTGACACTCCGCCC
>CALJUJ010000786.1 GCA_937975525.1 uncultured bacterium | reverse complement strand
ACACGCCTCCAGGAGCCTCGCATCGGAGGCACCGCGCGAATCGAGCCCACCCGCGCGCGGCGACTTCGGACGACAGCGTTCTTGTAGTGCGCCGCTCGGATCTCGTTCAACGCCGACCGGATCGCCGACGTGCGGTCGGCGATCCCCGGGGTCGTCCGCAACGTTCGCGTCGAGCTCGGCGCCCGCGTCGATGAAGGCACTCCCCTGTTCGAGATCGCCAGCCCGCGCATCGGCGAGATCCAGGGATCGCTGCAGACCGCGAGGGAACGCGTGCGTGCCGCCGAGGCGGACCTGGCACGTCTACGCGAGCTGCGTCGGGGCGACATCGCCTCGGCGCGCCAAGTCGAGGTGGCGCAGCGCGAGCTCGCAGCAGCTCGCGCCAGCGCCAGTGCGGCAGAAACGGCGCTCGGGGTCGCCGGCGCGAACGACACGATGCCGTCGGGACGCATCGTGCTGCGAGCGCCCATCTCCGGCAACGTCGTGCGCCGACCTGCCGTTCTCGGTCAACTCGCCAGCGAGGAGGACTCGCTCGCCACCGTCGCCGATACGACGACGATGTGGGCGTACTGCGACATTGCCGAAGCGGACGCCGGACGCGTCGAAATCGGCCAGGCGATCACGCTGCGTACCGAGGGCGACCCTCCGCATACGTGGGAAGGTCGGATCACGTGGGTCGCGGCGGAAGTCGATCGGCGCACGCGCACGGTAACCGCACACGCCGTGGTGCCGAATCCCGACGGTCGGCTGCGCGCCAACCAGTTTGCGCAGGCGCGTATCGCCACGAATGCCGCGCGCCAAGCGGTAGTCGTTCCCAGCGACGCGTTGCAGCGCGTCGGTGAGCTCGAGGTCGTCTTCGTTCGCGTGTCTCCCGGGGTCTACGAGCCCCGCGTCGTCGTGCGTGCCGGGATCGGGGATCCGGTTCCGGTGGAAGGCCGCGTGCGCGAGGGTGACGAGGTCGTCACCACCGGCGCCTTCTTGCTGCGCACCGAAATCCTTCCTGGCAGCATCGGTGCCGGATGTTGTGAAGTCGATCCGCGCGGGGACGACTGATGCTCACCCGCTGGATCGATCTCTGCCTGCGGCATCGGCCGATCGTGCTGCTGGCGACGGCCGTGCTCGCGCTTTCCGGCCTCGCGAGCCTCTCCGAGCTGCCGTTCGACGCGTTCCCCGACACGACCCCGGTCCAGGTGCAAGCGAACGCGGCTGCCCCGGCGCTGTCGCCCCTCGAAGTCGAACGGCAGATCACCTACCCGGTCGAGCAAGCGATCTCGGGGCTGCCGGGACTGACCGAGGTGCGTTCGCTGTCGAAGTTCGGCTTCTCCCAAGTGACCGCCATCTTCGACGACGACACCGACGTCTACCTGGCACGGCAGGTCGTCGCCGAGCGACTGGCTACGGTCGACCTACCCGAGGGTGTGGATGTACCTGCCCTGGGACCCGTTGCAACCGGACTGGGCGAGGTCTTCCAGTACGTCCTCCGCAGCGAGGCACGCTCCGCACAGGAGCTGCGCACGCTCCACCATTGGGTCGTGCGGCCGCAGATGCTGCAGGTCGCCGGGGTCGCCGAGATCAACACCTGGGGCGGCTACGAGAAGCAGTACCACGTCGTCCTCGACCCGCAGCGACTGATCAAGCATGAGCTCGTGCTCGACGACGTGGCTCGGGTGCTGCGCCGCGGCAACCGCAACGCCGCTGGCGGCGTGATCGATCGCGCTGGCGCAGCAAAACTGGTCCAGGGCACCGGTCTGGCCACGGGAGCTCGCGACCTCGAGGACATGGTCCTCGCCAACGTCGACGGCACGCTCATTCGGCTCGCCGATGTCGCCGAGGTACGTGAAGGCCACGAGATTCGCCGTGGCGCCGTGACCGCGAGCGGGCGCGGCGAGGCCGTTCTCGGGCTCGGCTTCATGCTCATGGGCGAGAACAGCCGGGAGCTCACGCGCCGGCTGGAGCAGCGTCTCGAGGAGGTGCGCGGAGGTCTCCCCGACGAGGTCGAGGTGACGACGGTGTACAGCCGCACGGATCTGGTCGACCTCGTGTTGCGCACCGTGCGCACGAACCTGCTCGAGGGCGCCTTGTTGGTGATCGCGGTGTTGTTCGCCTTTCTCGGCAACTTCCGAGCCGGCCTCATCGTCGCGCTCGCCATCCCGCTGTCGATGCTCTTCGCGTTCGACGCGATGCTGCGTTTCGGAATCGCCGGCAGCCTGATGAGTCTCGGCGCCATCGATTTCGGCCTCGTCGTCGACAGCTCGGTGATCATGGTCGAGAACGCGACGCGGAGGCTGAACGAGGACACCTCGGGACGAAGCGTGCGCGAGATCGTGCGTGACGCAGCGGTCGAGGTGCGGCGGCCGACTCTTTTCGGCGAGCTGATCATCGCCATCGTCTACCTACCGGTGCTGGCGCTCGAAGGCGTCGAGGGCAAGCTCTTCCGGCCGATGGCGCTGACGGTCATCTTCGCACTCGCCGGTTCGATGTTGCTGTCGTTCACCTTGATGCCGGTGCTCGCCAGCTACGTTCTCGAGAAGAACCAGGGTCGCCCGGAGAATCTGCTGGTTCGCACCTTGCGGCGCGGCTACGGCGTCGGGCTCGACTGGGCTCTCACCCACCGCGCCCTCGTCCTGGCGCTGGCCGCCGGTATCGTCGCCGGCGCCGCCCTGCTGGCGACCCGACTCGGATCCGAGTTCGTGCCGCGCCTGCGCGAGCAAGCCATCGTCGTCAACACCGTGCGTGCCGCAGGCGTCTCGCTCGACGAATCGGTCCGCTACGGCACGCAGATCGAGCGATTGCTGCTGGAGCAGTTCCCGGACGAGATCCGCCACATCTGGACACGCACCGGAACGGCGGAGGTCGCGACCGATCCCATGGGCCTGGAGGTCTCGGACGTCTTCATCACCCTCGCCCCGCGTGAACGCTGGCGACGCGGTTCCACGCAGGACGACCTGGTCGCCGCGATGAGCGCGACGCTCGAGGGCCTTCCGGGGATGCGCAGCATCTTCACCCAGCCGATCGACATGCGCGTCAACGAGATGCTCGCAGGGATTCGCGCCGATCTCGGCGTCAAGGTGTTCGGCGACGACTTCACCGTTCTCGCCGCCAAGGCGGAGGAGATCCGCCAGGCGATTGCCCGCGTTCCGGGCGCACGCGACGTAGCGGTCGAGCAGCTCACCGGCCAGGCGGTGCTGGCCATCGACGTCGACCGGCGAGCCGCCGGGCGCTACGGGATACCGGCCGGAGACGTCCTCGATGCGATCGAGTCCCTCGGCACGCGCAACGTCGGCGAGGTGCTCGAAGGCCAGCGACGCTTCGACGTGGTGCTGCGCTGGCGCGACGAGGCGCGTAGCTCGGCCGAGAACATCGCCGACATCTCGATCCGCAGCGCGACGGGCGCGCAGGTGCCTCTCGGTGCAGTGACGGAGATCGCCGTGGAGGAAGGGCCGTCGACGATCCAGCGCGAATGGGGCAAGCGCCGGGTCGTGGTTCAGGCGAACGTGCGCGGTCGCGACGTCGGGTCGTTCGTCGCCGACGCGCGACGCGCCATCGACTCCGAGGTCGACCTGCCCGAGGGCACGTTCGTGACTTATGGAGGGCAGTTCGAGAACCTCGAGCGGGCACGCAGCCGCCTGCTACTGGTAGTGCCGGTTGCGCTGCTGCTGATCTTCTCGTTGCTCTACCTCACGTACGGCCGCATGGCCGACGCGGCGCGCATCTTCACCGGCGTTCCGTTCGGCGCCGTCGGCGGCATCGTCGCACTTTGGATGCGCGACATGCCGTTCTCGATTTCGGCGGGCATCGGCTTCATCGCGCTCTCGGGTGTCTCGGTGCTCGGCGACATGGTGCTCGTATCGCGCGTGATGTGGTTGCTCGAGCGGGGCAGCGCCCCGCTCGAGGCGATCCGGGCGGCGGCGGCGACGCGTCTACGCCCGGTGCTGATGACCTCGCTGG
>CALJUJ010000785.1 GCA_937975525.1 uncultured bacterium | reverse complement strand
CGGTACACCAGCACAAGAGCCTCAAGCGCCCTGAAGTCGAGGCCGAGGTCGTCGGCTACGCCGCCGACCTCGCGGTACTCGCGTATGTGACACAGATCGTTCCGCCGAACGTCTTCGACAAGCCTCGCCTCGGAAGCATCTGCTTCCATCCATCGCTACTGCCCAAGTACCGGGGCGGCAGCGCAGTGAACTGGCAGATCATCCGCGGCGAAACGGAGACGGGCGTGACGATGTTCTGGGTCGATCCAGGCATCGACACCGGACCGATCCTATTGCAACGCCGAGCGGTGATCGGCCCCGAGGATACCGCCGGTTCCTTGTACTACGACACCCTGTTTCCGCTCGGTGTGCAGACGGTGGTCGACTCCGTCGAGTTGATCGCTGCCGGCGATCCGCCGCGGAAGGTTCAAGACGAGTCACAGGCGACCTACGATCCACTATGCCGTGACGAGCACGCGGGGATCGACTGGAGTCGTCCGGCGGCAGAGATCTACAATTTGATTCGCGGTTGCGATCCGCAGCCCGGCGCCCACGCGAAGCTGGAGGGGAGTGAGGTTCGTCTCTACGATGCGCGCCTCGAGCTGGGCGGCGACCACATGCCCGGCGTCGTGGAGAATGTCGGCGATGCGGGTCTGACGATCGGCGCCCGCGGCGGCGCGATCACGGTCCAACGGATTCGCTGCGAGGCCGGCAAGGTCGCCGCATCCGAATTCGCTGCCGTGGCCAAGGTCGAACCGGGTGCGACGTTCACCAGCGGCGCAGACTGAGCGGCGTTTTCCCGGAAGCCCTGGCGCTACGATCCGGTCCCCTGCGGGCGAATGAGCTGGCGCAACTGCCAGGGCAGGTAGATGGGCCATAGGATCCAGTTGATGACACTCATCGCCCCGAACCAGTCATAGGCATCCATCCACCACTTCCACCGGCCGAACACGACGACGTCGCTCTTGGCCGGTCTCCAGTCGGCATCACGGAAGAGCTGCACGAGCGGAACGTGTGCTTCCGCTGTGATCCAGAACGCCTGGCCCCACGTCCATTGGCCGTCGCCCGGATGGCACGGCTCGACGGTGGGACATATCTCCGGGTGGACCTCACGGTAGCCGATGCTCCCATCGATGTTGACGGGATTGGCTGCGACGCCGAAGAAGGTCAGCGCCGCCAACACGAGGATGGTGCCGAGCAACCGCAGCGGTCGAGTACCGTACTCGAGGAACGTCCAGAACAGTCGATTCCACATGCGCCAGAGGGGTCCGTTGCGCCAGATGACCAATACGCCCAGCACGACGAGCACGAGCAGGGGCACATCGGCCCAGTCCGAATCGGCGAAGCCGTCGAGTGCGTCCGTGCCGAAGAGGATCCCGGCGGTTTCCCCAAGGCGGTTCAATCCTTCTCGAAGCTGCGCAGGGCCGACAACGAAGAGCGCGCCGAGCACGAGGAGCGCGACGACGACCTTTCGATCCATGCGAACCTCGTCGCCGTCCAGCGTCAGTTCGGGAAGGAGCGGATGTCCTCCGCGGACCCGACCCAGCCCTGGACGCCACAGGCTGGTTCTGGTCCGCGCTCGCCGGAAGCGGCCGGCGATGTAGATTTCACGAGCCTCCTGTTCCTGGCCACGCTCCCGCAGGTAGCGCTCGACCGAGGTGTAGATCGTTTCGTGGTAGCCTGAGTCGTTGTCCAGAAAATCGAGGTAGTCGCGAGCCTGGGTGCTTTCCTGGATCGATGGATTGTAGCGGTCCTGCAGCTCCCATGTGGTCACCCGCATGTCGCGCAGGGACACGGGGATCGGGAAGCGAGAATCGCCCGTCGATGTGCTCCCTCGGGTGCGACGAAGTAGGTGCAGCCGGTCGATCTCGGTATCGTCGAAGACGATTCCGCAAGCCGCCGGACCCTGATCGCAGGCTTCCGTTGGGCCGATGTCCGGGTGTGGGAAGCTCTCGCCGGAAACGAACAACTCGCCGATCTTGGAGCCCGAGAGGTCGCAGCTACCGTAGATGGAGGCCGAGCACAGGGGGCTGAATCGACCATTTGGCGATGGTGAGCCCGCGGGGATGTGCCTGGTGATGAGTTCCTTGAGAGTCGGTTCGCCATGCGTACGCCCTTCGGAGCTGGCCCGCTGTGCGAATTGCTGTCGCGGTGCACTAGATGAAGGCACGGCGCTCCGGGCAAGGAGGAGGACGCGTGCCTGAAGGTCTCGGGCTTCTACTTTGCCGCCACCGGCCTTGTCGCCCATCACCGTGACGCCGGTGAGGTCGACGAGTGTCGCGAGTACCCCGTCGAGAGACAGGTCGCTGCAACATGCTCCAATTCCGCCGGACATACGCAAGTCGCAGTAGGCCTGCCACTGGGGTGGTTGGCAGCGGGCTTCCGACGCCTCCGCGAAGAACGCGTTTCGTTCCATGAAGGTGCCTGCGGAAAGGGGAGACGCGAACATCACCGCAGCAGCACTCGTGTGGGCGAGCTCGATCTTGCCTGGGGAGCTTCCTTTCTTGCCGACTAGCCGGACCCCGGTGAGGTCCAGGCGGGCTCGGATCTGGCAGCGGCGGATGACGACGTCACCGCCCACGACTTCGAGGCCCCCTTGCCAGGGGTCAGCGAGAGCAACCGTCGTATCGTCCAACCGGCGCCCGGCGATTGCGTCGGCAACGGCCTTGCGTACCGATTCGCCCCGGCTGAACGTCAGGCGGTCGCCGATCTGCACGTTGTTGATGAATACGCCGCTCGATTCCTCGGGGTCCGGTCGATCCCATTCGATTCTCGCCACGTCGACCGTCACATGCGTGGTCACGTGGATTCCGGAAAGCACCAGGTTGCCTACGGTCGTCTCTCGAACGACGAGACGTTCGTTCCCGGTGATGCGTGGCTCGAGGCGAATCTGGTCAGCCGATCCGCCGATCATCGTGACGCTACCGCGAACCTCGGTGCCGGACAGGAAGGCGAAGGCGAGGTTGGCCCCCGACAGAGTGACACCGGCGCCGATCGTCGAGCCGACGACATAGAAGACCTTGGCCCTGCAGAGCGAAGCGTCGACGCCGTCTTTGATCCGAGCGTGGTGCAGCTCGAAATCGCTGATCTCGGTGCCGCGAATCTCGATGCCGCCGATCTCGCACCACTCATCGGAGTCCGCCATCGCCGTGCCGACGAGCACGTCACCGTCGATCTCGGCGTAGCGGAGTTGGAGGATGCCATCGATGCTGCAAGCGCGGTCGATTTGCGTCGCTCCAGGGCTGGTTTTGATCTGCGGCGCAACCGTCAAGCTCGAAAGCCTCGACGACACGAAAGAGGCATCCTTCTTTATCTTCGTGCCTGCAAGCAGGCATTTCCCTCGAACCTCGGCTTCGTCGAGCTTCAATTCTCCGTGAAAGGTGCAGGAGTCGAACGTCAGTTCACTCTCGAAGATGGCGCTGCTGAAGCTGACGTCGCTCTCGAACTCGCAGTTCTCGAAAATGGCGCGTCCGCGGAAGCGCGGGCTATGAAAGGTGACCGGGCCAAGAAACTTCAACCCATAGAAGACGATTCCTTCATCGAAGACCCGCGGCGCAACGACAACGCTCGTCTCGATCGTGCTCGTGGCGAGCGACGGGAACTGTGCCTGACCGTGGAGCGCCATGAGATCGAGGATCTCGGCGAAGTCGGAACCCGAGCAACTGATGAAGCTCATGTGCTCTTCTCGCTCGACCCGTACGTGCGGACCGCACGCGGACTGCGCAGCGCCTTCAGCGGTAGACTCGAAGCGTCGCGGTTGCCGAACGGAACGGGCGCGTCGGCGATCATTTCCATCGTTCCGTCCCCGCGGACTTCGAATACGGAATGGAAGAGATTGCCTTGGTAGAAGACCGTGCCCGCCACGCGCGGGCGCTCGGGATCGGGCGAGTCGATCAGCGTCAGCGGCCATAGCCGCTGGCGCAGGTAGTCCT
>CALJUJ010000784.1 GCA_937975525.1 uncultured bacterium | reverse complement strand
GCCGAAGTCGACCCATTTGCCGCACCGGCGACGAACACGGAGGCAGAGCCGGCGGCGGCCGCTGAGGCCGCAACGGTGGATGGCGCCGCCGAGGCCGCAGACGGCGCGCTTGCACTCGCCGATCCCGAGCCCGTGAGTCCGCTCCAAGCGTCCTTCGCAACGTTCTGCGCCAGTTGGATGACCAAACTCGCCGCGCGCGAAGAGCGCAATCAGGGGCTCATCGATTGGGAAACGGGGCTCAACTGGGTGCAGGGGTCGTACGTCGGCTACACCCGCGAGCACAAGTGCTCGATCGAGGGCGAACAGAGCGATTCGCCCGTCGGCCGACTCTCCTATCTCGAAGTGAAGTGGGAGCGACGCGGGCCATCGATTCCCGAGGCGCTGGCGGCGCAGCCCATCCCGGTCGAGACCACCGAGGTCACCGAGTTCTTCCGCTACAGCGACGAGGACGAATGGGTCTACTGAGCTCACTCCCCGGCCAGCGGCGGCTCCTCACCCTCTTCGTCGCGCTCGCAACGACGGCCTTCGCGCTGGCGCCGGTCGCAGCGGACGAGGCCCGCCGCGAACGCGCTCTCGAGTTGACGTGCAAGGCCCGCATGCAAACCCTCGCCGAGCTGGAAGCCGAGCGGCTGGCGCAGATCGAATGGCACGTGGTGAGCGACGGCGTTCGCGGGACCTACGTCGGCTACGCCCCCGACTTCACCTGCCGCATGGGCGAACCTGGCCAGGAGCCGCCGACCGCGCGGCTTCGGTACCAGGAAGTGGTGTGGGAGAAGTCCGGCACCACGGCGCGGCAGGCCATGGCCGCAACGCCGAAGCCCGTCGAGATCCGCGAAGTGACCGTGGTTCTCGTCTATCGCGACGGCATCTGGCGATGACGCGGCGGGTCGCAGCGACTTCGCCGTTCGTGGGACCACGTTTCATTTGATTTCTGGATTTGGCTAAGGTGCCCGCCATGCCGCGAGGGAAGCACAAGGCATGGGCTGGCCGCATGGCCGAGCCGACGGACGCGCTGGTGGAAGCCTTCTCCACCTCGTTTCCGTTCGATCGGCGCCTGTACGCCCAAGATATTCAGGGCAGCATCGCCCACTGCAGGATGCTCGGCCGCCAGGGAATCATCCCGAAGCGGGAGAGCGCGAAGATCGTCCGCGCCCTCGAAGAGATCCGCGCCGAGCTCGATTCCGGCGGCTTCAAGGCCGATCCCGGAGACGAAGACATCCACATGGCGATCGAGCGCCGGCTGATCGAGAAGGTCGGCGCCATCGGCGGCAAGCTCCACACGGCACGCAGCCGCAACGATCAAGTCGTCCTCGACCTTCGCCTCTACCTGCGCGCCGAGACGCAGTCGATTCGGGACGAGATCCGCGCCGTCCGGCAGGCCCTTGCGGACGTCGCCGAACGCCACGCGCAGGTGATCATGCCGGGTTATACCCACCTGCAGCCGGCTCAGCCTGTCCTGTTCGCGCATCACCTCCTCGCCTATGCCGAAATGCTCGGCCGCGACGACGGTCGTTTCGCCGACGCCGCCGAGCGCACCGACGTCCTGCCCCTGGGCTCGGGAGCGCTCGCGGGGACGACGTTCCCCATCGACCGCGCCTGGGTCGCTCGCGAGCTCGGCTTCCGCGCCGTCAGTGCCAACAGCATGGACAGCGTCGGCGACCGTGACTTCGCCGCCGAGTTTCTCGCCGCCGCCGCGATTCTCGGGATGCACCTCAGCCGCCTGGCGGAGGACTTGATCCTCTGGTCGTCGCAGGAATTCGGGTTCGTCGCTCTGCCCGACGCGTTCGCCACGGGCAGCTCGATCATGCCGCAGAAGAAGAACCCGGACGTTGCCGAGCTCGTCCGCGGCAAGACCGG
>CALJUJ010000783.1 GCA_937975525.1 uncultured bacterium | reverse complement strand
GGCTGAGCACCTGGCGCACAACCTGCAGCGGGCGCCGCTCATTCTGGTGTTCTGCTTCCAGCCTAAGCTGATGGCGATCCACGATGCCGATCTCGATCGGCCGTCGGTGGTCGGCGGCGCTTCCGTCTACCCGGCGGTCGAGAACGCGTTGCTCGCCTGTCGCGCCGAAGGATTGGGTTGCACGCTGACGACGTTGCTCTGCGCCCGCGAAGCCGAGGTGAAGCCTCTGCTGGGCATTCCCGAGGACTGGTACACGGCAGCGTTCGTGCCCGTCGGCTACCCCGCCGGTCGCGGGCATGGTCCCCTGCGGCGCCGTCCGGCGGCGAAGATGGCTTTTGCCGACCGCTGGGGCGAGCCCTTCGCTGTGACGGAAGACTGAGAACGCGCCGGTCCGCGCTCACAACCCGCCGAGGCCCAGGTCGGGACACGCCGGGCGCTCCGCGGGCGTCAGCCGTGGGCTCGCATCTTCGACCTCGGTTCCATTGCTGAACAAGTAGCGGATCGACTGACGGTGCGCCTCGGGAAGCACGAACGAGAGCAGATGGCCACAGTCCGATGGCAGGTCGTAGGCGGTCATGTCGAAGCGCCACACCCCCGAGCAGCCCTCCGGGGAGAAGCATTCACCCGCCGCCCTGAGATCGGCGAGCCCCGCGGCGCGAACCAAGTCCTCGCTGGTGTCGTTGGGGACGATCGCGTCGGTGATGCCCATGTGCATCAACAGCTGCTTGGGCGACGCCCCCGGCAAGGTCTCGGGGCCGAGGAGATAGCGTGCGCTGTTGATGGGATCGCCCGGATCGAGCACCCACTGTGCCAGTTGGACGAAGCGCTCGAGGATCACGGGGAAGAGTGGGTCGGTCGCCTGTACGGCCATGGCGAACGAAATCAGCGGCTCGAGCAGATTGCCGATGAAGTCGGAGCCCGCGAGGATATTGGGTAGGCCGCCTCCGGGCACGCTCAGCATCGCGACGTCGATGTCGCTCTCGACGCCGAGGTACAGCGCGCCGATGATGCCGCCGAGAGAGATTCCGTAGTAGTGGAAGCGGCTGCGGTCGAAGCTCGCGAACGTCGGGTCGGTGCTGTGGCGCAACATCCGCTGAAATTGCAGGAAATCGGCGACCGTCTGGCGGAAGTTGTCGCGCGTCGCCAGCACGTTGTTGAGATTGAAGAAGCCGAGGAAGTTGCCGCGGCGCCCGTGGGAGACCGCGGAGATCCCCGCCCACACCATCGGCAGGTCCGTGAAGCTCGTCGCCGTCGAAATCGCGTCGGCGCCGCTGCGGCTGAGGCCGTGCCCGTAGACGACCACCGGATACCCCTCGGGCGGCGGCGGCTCCTTCGGAAAGGCGATGTAGAAGGCGAG
>CALJUJ010000782.1 GCA_937975525.1 uncultured bacterium | reverse complement strand
ATGGGACTCGACGACGACATCGCCCAGGTTGCCGAGCGACACGGCGCGGTGTTGCTCGTCCGCTTCGGCTCCGCCGTATCGGGAATGACGCATGCCCGCAGCGACGTCGACCTCGGCGTGCTCTTCGGAAAACCGTCGGTGTCGATCGAGATCTTCTCGGATCTACTTCGCGATCTGCAGCGACTGCATCCCGGCCGCGACGTCGACCTTGCCGTACTCGATCACGCCGACCCATTGTTCTTGAAGAAGGTCACCGAGTCCTGCGAGCTCTTGTACGGATCACGCCGGCGCTTGCTCGAACTGAAGATGTACGCCTTCAAGCGCTACCAGGATCACCGCAAGTTTCTGGCGATGGAGAGGCGGTACGTCGAGACGGCGCTCCGGGAGATGGCGCAGCGATGGTCGACGCCGAGTTGATCACCCGGAAGATGCTCCTGATCACGCGGGATCTGCGGGAACTCGAGTCGCTCGCGCGGATGACGAAGGAGCAGTTCCTCTCGGGCCGCACGGAAGAGATCGTCGCCGAACGCTACCGCTAGCGAACATCGGCCGAATGATCGACATCAACTACCATCTGGTTACGGCAGCCGGGCAGCCGCCGCCGAGTGACTATTTCGAGTCGTTCTCCCAACTCGCCCGCGTCGGCGTCCTGGCCGCGAGCTTCGCGCAACGGATCGCGGCGAGCGCCGGGTTGCGCAACCGGCTCGTCCACGAATACGACGAGATCGACCCGGGGCTCGTCTACGAGGCCCTGCAGTCGGCGATCCGCGATGTACCGACGTATCTCCAGAGCGTGGACGAGTACGTACGGAAATCGCTCGCCTGAGCCGACGGCTCCCGGGTGGCGCCAGCGCAAACCCCTGACTTCTCGAAGAATTCGTCCTCATCGCTGGCGTATTCCTCCCTTGGCGCCACGATTTCGCCGACGAAGATCCCGCGGCAGACGCCGCGCCGCCGCTCGGGGAAGGTCCGTTCCTGCGCCACGCGAAGCGCTCGCTGCCGCCAAGACCTCGCCGGCAGGCGTGATCGAGCCGGGATGTCGATTCTCGCAGCGAGATGCGCTTTCGGGCCATGATCGACCGCGCCTTTGGGGCGCTTCCGCTGAAAGGCGGTCGCCAGCGGGGTGACACCTTTGCAACAGCCCAACAAGTGGAAGGAATCTTGTTCTGGACGGTTGTAGTGCCGCTGTTGCAGCCGGGTTTCGATGGTCGAATCGTTGCCATGTGGGCCGACCGCGCGGTCGCCTTCCCTTCGGTCCCATGATCGGATCGGCCATCTCCTCCAGAACCGCTACGCGGCGTGCGGGCCTCCGTCGAAGTAGGGCCCGGAGGAGGCTCCTACGGATTCGCCATCAGCGAGATCTGCTTCGATTGGAGGATGCGTCGGTCGGCCGTGACCAGTGTCAGGTCGAGGACGGCGGCGGTTGCAGCGATGAACATGTCGGCCGGGTCGCCGTGGGGGAGGTCGAGGCTGCGGCTGCGGATCGCCATCTCGCGGGTCAGGGGAGCTTCTTTCAGCGGCGCGCGTCGATCGGCTTCCGCCAACCAGTGGGGCAGCGCGCCGACGATCTCGACCCGTCCGCGTTCGACGAGAAGGGCGAGCTCCCAGGTGCTGATCGGCGAGAGCCAGAGCTCGGATGCTGGGTCGGCGAGGGCAGTCTTCACCTTGGGCGCGAGAAGCTCCGGTTCGAGAAGGCTCCAGAGCCAGATGTGCGTGTCGAGCAGCAGGCGCCTCACGGGTCGAGGCTTTCCCAGTCGCTCTCGTCGGCCACCGGCGCGACGACGTCGCCGCGGATCCGCGCCCGGTCGCGCATGGCGCCGAGCCACGATTCGGGCCGCTCGGGCGGCGAGGGGGGGACGATCTCGGCGACGGGCTTGCCGAAGCGGGTGACCAGAATCGGCCGGCCTGTCTTGCGGACCCGTTCCAGAACCCCGAGGCAGGTCGCCTTGAACTTGGAGATGGCGATCTCTTCCATCCAAGATCGAATGCCATGGTCTGAAACCATGGTCAATCACGATCGCTTGGGCAGCGGGGTGACACCTGTGCAACGGTTCGAAATTGCGAAACTATCCTTCTTAGCAGGGTGGATTCTCGCACCTACAGCCCGGTAACGACGGCCGAACCGTGGCCGAACCGT
>CALJUJ010000781.1 GCA_937975525.1 uncultured bacterium | reverse complement strand
CTGGCTCGGCGTCGGCTCGGCAGCCGCCGTCACCTGCGACGATTTCCAGGGCTGCACCGCGAACGACATGTGCGCCGATGGCATGTGCGTCGGCACCCCGCTGAACGGCGGTAGCTGCGACGATGGCAACGAATGCACCGTCAACGACACCTGCGTCGCCGGCTCCTGCCAGGGGAGCCCTGCCCCCGCCGGCACCTCCTGCAACCAGGGCTGCGGGTCCTGCTTCGCCCCAGCACCGGGGTTCTCCTTCTGCCTCCCCGACGAGGGCAGCACCGGTCAATCCTGCAACGACGGGTCCCCGTGCACCCTCAACGACCGCTGCCGCTTCGGCTTCTGCCTCGGCGACTTCAAGTGCGACGGCGGCGACAGCGATCCCTGCACCCTGGAATCCTGCGACCCGCTCACCGGCGCCTGCCTCGGCACGACGTTCCTGCCCTGCGGCGACTGCGGCACCTGCCGGCCCGACCCGAACGACATCGCCCCGTTCCTCTGCGAGCCCGCATTCGACGGCGCAACCTGCGACGACCTGAACGAATGCACCGGCGACGGCATGTGTGCAGACGGCGCCTGCGTCGGCGCACCGCCGATCGATCCCGGCAGCCCCACGGCAACCCCGACGGCGACCGAGACCACGGGCCCGGCCCAAACCGCGACGCCGACGAATACGGCCCCACCCGCCACCACGCCGACGGCACCACCCTCGGGCTGCCCGGGTGACTGCAGCGGCGACGGCGACGTCACCGTCGACGAGATCGTCACCGGCGTGAACATCGCGCTCGGCAGCCTGCCGGTGACGAATTGCGAGGCGATGGACACCAATGGCGACCTCGAAGTCACCGTCGACGAGATTCTGAAAGCGATCAACGCAGCGCTCGACGGCTGCCCCTGATGCCCCGCGGATGAGCACGACGGCGAGGCTTGCGGACAAGGTCGTCGTCATCACCGGTGCGGCCGGCGGCATCGGCACCGCACTCGCCCATCGGTTCAGCCGCGAAGGCTGCCACCTGGCCCTGCTCGACGTCGACGGCGACGGGGCCGCGGCTCTGGCTCGCCAGCTGGATGCACGGCACCACCGCGTCCTTGCCTTCCCATGCGACGTCACCGACCGGGACCGCTGCGCACAGGTCCTCGCCGAGGTCGAAAGCGAGCTCGGCGGGGTCGACGTCCTCGTGAACAACGCCGGCCGCACCCACATCAGCCTCTTCGCCGATACCCAGCCCGAGGTCCTGCGGCGGATCATGGACATCAACTTCTTCGGCGCGGTGCACTGCACGCAAGCGGCCCTGCCCTCGCTCACGGCGCGCCGCGGCACCATCGTCGTCCTGTCCAGCGTCGCCGGATTCGCGCCGCTCGCCGGACGTGTCGGCTACGCGGCGAGCAAGCACGCTCTACACGGCCTGTTCGAGTCGCTGCGCGCCGAGCTCGCCGCCGCCGGGGTGCACGTCATGATGGTGTGCCCGAGCTTCATCGACACCGGTATCGGCCGCAACGCCCTGGGCGGCGACGGCGGCACGCCTCAGGACCTCCGCACCACCACGGGACGTCCGGCGACGCCCGAGTCGGTGGCGGACGCGATCGTCGCGGGCTGTCTGCGCCGCCGGCGGCTGCTCATTCTCGGCACCGTCGGGCGCCTGTCGTGGTGGATCAGCCACCTCGCGCCGCGCTGGTACGAACGCATGATGATCCGCCGCCTGCTCGCGCCCCAGCTCGAGGAAGCACGTCAGAAGCGATAGCGGATCTCGGCGCCGAACGTCCGCGGCGCCGCGAAGAAGCGGTTGATCGTGCCGATCGATCCGCCGAGGCTGAAGACCTGGTCGAAGTACTCCTCGTCGGTGAGGTTGCGGCCCCACAGCGAGACTTCGGTGGCGTCGTCGTTGAACTCGTACGTCAACTTGGAGTGCAACAGGTGGTAGGAATCCTGCTTGGCCGCGCTGCCCAGCTCGGGTCCCTCGTGGAAGACGTCGCCCTGGTAGTACCACTCGAGTCGCGGCGTCACCCATCCGTTCAGCCACGGGCGCGGCATCGCGGCGAGCAGGAAGGAGTACTGCGCCGCGAGCAGGGTCTGGACCTCCGGGGTCTCCGCGAACGACTCGCCGCTGCGATCGATCTCGGAGCCGTCGAGGAAGCTCACGGCACGTTCGAAGTCGTCGTACTCCGTATCGAGCAGACCGAGCGAGCCCTCGATCCGCAGCTCGGGCCAGGGCACGGCTACGACCTCCACCTCGACACCGCGGATCGTCGACTCCGCCGCGTTGAGCGTGAGATTGCGTGTTTGCGGCACGCCGTCCGGTCCCACGCCGACCGTTTCGAAGGCCTGCACCTGCTGGTCGTCCCACAGCCCGAGAAACACCGCCGCATTGAAGGCGACGCGGTTGTCGAAAGCCCTCGCCTTCGCACCGAGCTCGAACGAATCGAGGTACTCGGGGTCGAACTCGTCGAGGCTGGCCGCGGACTGGGGGTTCAACACGGCGTTGAATCCGCCGCCCTTGAAGCCCCGCGCGTAGGTGAAATAGCCGACGAGATGGTCCACGGGCGTCGACTCCAACCACGTCGGCGGCGTCGTCAAGGCCAGGCTCGCCATCGGCGTCCATGCGCCGAACGTCTCGTCGTCGGCGTCGCTGGTGACGTCGGGGTCGCCGATGATCTCGACGCGCTGCGCGGCCTCCGTGCCATCGGACGAGTAGCGCAGTCCGGCGCTGACGCCGAGCCATTCGGTGAAGTCGACGGTCGACTGGCCGTAGAGCGCCCACGTGAGGTTGTCGATTTCAGTGCGGATCTCCGTGGAGGTCGAGCTCGTCGCCAGGTTCGTCGTCACGGTTCGCGTGTCCGAACCGTCCTCCCAGAACGTGAAGGCGCCGGCGACGAAGCTGATGCGCCCCTGCCACGCCGTTGCGTTCGCCTGAAACTCCTGGGTCACCTGCCGCTGCCGCCCCGGCTCGCCGCCGGTCGGGCCGTCGCCCGTGCTGTCCAAAGACAGAAACGGCGCGCCCGAGAAGCTCAGGCTTGCCGCCGTCATGTCGAGGTCCTGGCGCAGGCGAACGCCCTGCTCGCGCCAGGCGCTGATCGACTTGAGGGTGAAGTCCTGTACGGGTCCGACATCGCCAGCGTTCCAGGTCGCCGTCGCCCAACTTCCATAGCTGCTGACGTCGGTCAGCCCGGCGGTATCGGCCTGAAAGTCGTAGGGCCGCGCCAGCGCGCATGCGTCCTGGATGCGCTTGAACAAAGGAAGCGGAAGGTCGCGCACCTTGACGCACTGGCCGCCGCGCGAGCGCGAGTGCTCGTTGGACCACAGACCGGCAACGTCGAGGATCAGATCGTCGAGCGGCAGCCAGCGCACCGAACCCAAGAAGGCGAGCGAATCGCGGTTCGACCAATCGTCGTCGCGGAACTCGTTGTCCGTGTAGCCGTCGGTGCGGAGCGTGCGAAACGCGGCGCGGGCGAACAGGCGATCGTCCATGCCGCCGATGCGAATCGGCGTATTGAAGCCCACCCGGGTCTCGACGCTGTTGAAGTTTCCAGCGCGCACGAGCGCGTAGGCCGACGGGTCCGGATTCGGCTTGATCGTCGTGACGTTGACCGCGCCGCCGACGGTGTTCTTGCCGAAGAGCGTTCCCTGCGGTCCGCGCAGCACTTCGACCTGCTCGATGTCGAGCAGATCGACGAGGCCGCCGATCGAGCGCGGCAGGAACACGCCGTCGACGAACAGCCCGACCCCCGGCTCGAAGGCGATGTCGGTATTCGTCGGCCCGACGCCGCGCACGCGGATGTTGGCAGTCACGCCGTTCTGTCCCGAGGTGATGCGCAGATTCGGAACGAGCTGCTCGATGTCGTCGAGTCGGGTCGCGTTGCGCCGATCGAGGGTTGCTCGCGAGACGGCGGTGACGGAGACGGGGGTGTCCTGGATGAGCTCGTCGCGCTTGCGTGCCTGAACGACGATTTCATCGATCCCAGCGGCACCACGCGCCGCCGGATTCACGCGCTCGTCGCGAGAATCCTCGGAAGGCGCCGAGGAATCCTCCGGTTCGCTGCCGGTTGGTTCCGTTTGTGCTGCAGCCGAGAACGCCGCAAGGCTGAACGCAACGGCCAGCGCCGCCGCCATCCTTCCCCACATACACTTCCTCCTTCGCCGACGATTGCGCAGGCTCCGCTGACTACCACGTGCATCGAGGGGGGAGAAACGCAGCGCGGCCTCGGATCCTAGGTGGTCGCAACGGCTGCTGGTCGCCCGTCGCGCATTCGCCCTGCCCGCTTCGCGCCGAGGAAGGAGGTGAAGGATCGCCGACCCGGCCGATCAATACGTTCGCGTGTGACACGGCAAGCAGGCACCGGCGACGGTGGCTGCCGCGAGGTAGCTCGGCGGCTCGGCCTCGACGGCGCGCCGTGCGGCCCGTACCTCGTCGAGGAGCCTGGGCAGGTGTAGGTTGAGCAGCGGATGGTTCGTGGGCCGGCCGTCACTCGGAAGGCGGTCGGCGGCCGCTTCCATTCCCTTCAAGGCGCTCGATACGGCAGCACGCCGACCCTCGTCGTGACGGTGGACCGCTTCATGCAGCGTCCGCGCGTGCACGGCGAGCTCCCACATCGCCCCGCGAATCTCACTGCGCTCGAGGTAACGGAAGTCCGGAGGATAGGTCACGCTGCGTACGACGTCGTCGACGTCACCGACGGCGATGAAGCAACCGCCGGCGACGAGCGCCAGCGCGGCCAGGGCCATGTTGCGTATGGGGGTCGCGAGCTTCATCGAACTCTCCTGAGCGAATCTCCCTTCGCCCATGCCCATCTCACACGCGGTCCTCCTTGTCACGTGTCGGCCGACACGCTACGAACTGCCGGCGTGCCCCCTTCCTCCCGCAATCGGAAGTCTCGATGAAGCTCGGAGTTCCCCTCTTCCTCCTGCGGCCGCAACGCATGGCCACGGTCGCACGGCGAGCCGAGGAGTTGGGCTTCGAGTCGGTCTGGTTGCCCGAGCACTTGATTTTTCCGGCCGAGATCAACAGCCCGTACCCGTACAGCGTCGACGGAACTGCGCCGATCGATCCGTCGACACCGCTGCTCGACCCGCTCGTCCTGCTGGCGCAAGTCGCGGCGGTCACCACCCGCATCCGCGTCGGCACCAACGTCTACGTTTTGCCGCTGCGCCATCCGATTCAGACCGCGCGCATGGCCGTCACTCTCGACGTGGTCTCCGCCGGCCGCTTGAGCCTCGGAATCGGTGCCGGCTGGCTGGCGGAGGAGTTCGCCGCCGTGGACGTCGACTTCGCGCGACGTGGCGCGCGGACGCGCGAGTGTATTCGCGCGATTCGTGCGCTCTGGACCGAAGACACGATCGAGTTCCGCGGCAAGTTCTTCTCGTTCGGCCCCGTGAAGTTCGAACCGAAGCCGGTGCAGCGTCCGCACCCTCCGATCCTGCTCGGTGGTGAGTCGGAGGCAGCTCTGCGCCGGGCTGCGGAATTGGGAGACGGCTGGTTCGGCGTTCGCCATACGCCGGCCAGCGCGCGCGAGAAGCGGCAACGGCTCGAGGAGCATCGCCGCGCCGCAGGCGTTGGCGATCGACCGTTCGAGACGACCATCAGTGTCGACGGTACGACTGTCGATCGCGAAACGCTCGCGGGATTTGCGGACGCCGGCATCGACCGCGTCGTCGCATTGCCGTGGCGTCGCGACCGGGAAGCCGAGCACGGGCTCGAAGAACTGGCGAAGAGGTGTCTCCAATGAGGATTGCATCGCCGCGATCGCGGCTGAATCGGCTTCTCGCGTCTGCGGTCGCCTCGCTGCTGCTGGCCGGATGCGCTGGCGACGGTTCGTCCGCACCGCCCGCGACTCCGTCGCCCACGCCGACCGCCACGTCGACCCCCACTGCCACACCGACGTCGACGCCCAGCTCGACGCCGACGAGCACGGCCGTGCCGACGTCGTCGCCGACCGCGACGGAGGTGCCGACGGCGACCGCGACGCCGTCCCCGTCGCCGACCGCGACGCTCGTGCCCACGGCGACCGCCACCCATACCAGCACGTTCACGGCAAGCCCTTCGGCGACGCCCAGCCCGACGGCGTCGCCGTCACCGAGTGCAACGCCGACGCAGCGCACGCTGCCGGCGGGCCTATCGGTTGGCTTCGCGAAGCGCGACATCTCGCCGAATGCCGAGAACGCGCCGCCCACCGGCTCCGTCTGCATGGGCGGCTACGGCGTAGCGTGCAATCGACTCTCCACCGGCATCCTGCAGCCGATCTACGTGCGCGCCATGGTGATCGCCGACGGCGAGCGGGTGGTGGCCTTCGCACAGAACGAGACGCAGGGCGCCGCCGCCGCCTATCAGATCGGTCCTTTCGGACTCATCGATGCAGCGCTCGACATCGAGCGCCGCACCGGCGGCCAGATCCCCAGCGAGCACATCGTCATCGGCTCGGATCACAGTCACGCCGGCCCCGACACCACCGGCGTCTTCGGCGGACAACGGGCTCCGTACCTGTCCTTCCTCAAGGAGCAGACCGTCCTCGCCATTCTCGACGCGTTCGCGCGCCTCGAGCCGGCCACGCTGGCCACCGGCCGTGCCGACGCGTCGGCCTTGCTCGGCAGCCAGTTCGACGCGCCGCCCAACGACGCGGTCAGCGGCGACATCCGCGTGCTGCTGGCACGCAGCGCCGCCGACCCCAACCAACCCCTCGGGGTGCTCGTCAACTACGCGGCCCACTCGACCGTCATGGGCTCGGGGAACACGTTGATCTCCGGCGACTGGCCCAGCGTCGCCGCAGCCAACCTCGAATCCGAGCTCGGCGTCGACACGGCGGTGGTGATGATCGCCGACTGCGGTCGCACCCAGCCCAGGCGGACCGGCGCCGGCGGCAACACCGATGTCGAGCGATTGAACGCTTATGGCAACGCGATCAGCGAACGTGCCTTCGCGGCGATCGACGCCGCCGAGCCCATCGCCGGCACGGCCATCCAGGCCGAGCAGCGCTTCCTGCGCAATCGATTCGACAACCGCTTTCTGACGATCAACATCCTGCGACAGCTCGGGCTCATGCGCAGCTTTCGCGAGCCGTGGGTGCGCGATTCGAACGTCGTCGGCACCGTCGTTTCGACCCTGCGCGTCGGCGACGTGTTGTTCTCGGCCATTCCCGGCGAGGGCTACCCGTTCATCCAGTTCACGATGGAAGACCACGTCCCCGCCCAGGAACACTTCGTCTTCGGACTGGCGAACGACCAGCTCGGCTACCTGATATCACCGCAAGAAGGGTATGAGCAGGTCGCCGCAGCTGCGCCGGACAACGACAACGCGCTGTTCAACGTGTCGCCGTCGATCGGCGACCAGGTCTTGTGCACCTTGCTGAAGGCGGCGCGCGGAATCGGCTTTTCGCTACCGGACGATCCGGAGCGCTGCCTCCCCTGGACGGAAGAAGACAACTCGCTGCCCTTCAAGTAGACCGCGTGGAACGGATGGGCGACGCCGGCGCCCTTGCCTGCGATCTCGCTCAGGAGGAGGCGGCTTTGCACAGCACGCCGGCGGCGACGAAGAACGTGCCGGTGACGTTGACCGCAAAGCGATACAGCGGCGCCTCGCCACCGGGTTCGACGGCGGCGACCTTGACGCTACCGTCGCTGGTGTGTTCCTCGCCGCTGGCGTCGTCGCGAAAGACGTACCCCGGCGCGTAGGCGAACGGCGGCACGAGCGCGTCACCGACCTGTAGATCGGCAGCGCGGCACTCGACCATGCCGCTCTTGAAGACGATCTGATCCGGGCCGACCCGAAACGAAGCGCCGGTGTCCAGACTCACGAGAACCACCGGCGCGGATTCGGCGACGACGCTGGCCTCACTGAGCATGCGAAAGCGCGCGCGGCCGTTCTCCAGGGTGAAAACCGGCGCCGTCTTGCGAGCCAGGGTCTTCGCCGTCAGCCCGCCCTCCGGGGTTTCCAGCTTGGTGTCCGCCGCGATCGCACACGATGCATCGCCCATGACCATCCTCCTTCAGGCCGAAATCGCCCACAGGCGCCGAGCTGCGACGACCTGGCGCCAGGCTGCCTCGACGCGCTCGCGACTCACCTTCGCCACCAAGCGTTCCGCCTCGTGCGGCAACGGGAAACCCGAGAGCGTTCCCTCCGCCAGCGAGATCGCGCGATCCATGCGACTCTCCGCCAACGAGGCATAGCGGTAGCGCAGCTTCTTGCGCGCCCGGCGCAGCTCGTCCTCGCCGAAACCGGACTCGGCCGCCTCGCGCATGACGTCTTCCATCGCCGCTTCGAGGCGTTTCACCGACGCGCGGCCCGCGCTCGCCGAGACGCTCGCGACGGCCCAATCAGGGCCCCAGTCGAGGTGTGCCGAGACGTCGTAGCCGAGGCCGAGACGCTCACGGATCTCCTGGAACAAGCGGCTGTCGGGATCGGCACCGAGCATGTCCAGGGCCAGCCCGACCGCGATCAGCTCGTGCGGCTGCGGCGCCACTTCCATCATCGCGAGGAGCGTCGCCTGGCCGTTGCCGCCGCTGCAGCGCAAGCGCCCTGCTCGTCCCGACGACACCTCCGGAATCGGACCGGCGGGACGCGACGCCTGGGAGAAGTGGCGACGAATCCAGGGGCGGAGCTGATCCGGATCGAAACCGCCGACCAGCCCGAGCGCGCTGCGCTCGTGGACGAAGTGGCCGTGGAGAAAGGCGCGGATCTCATCCGTCTCGATACGGCGCAGGCTCTTCACGGTTCCGCAGATCGGGTGGGCGATGGCACCCCCGAAAAAGGCGCTCCACGCTCGATTGTGGAGGCGATCCGTCGGGTCGTCCATGCGCCCGCGCAGCTCGTCGAGAACCACGCGGCGCTCCTTGTTCCAGCGATCGGCGGACACCTCGGTGTGGTAGTACTGCTCGGCCAGGAGGCCGAGCGCATCGTCGACGTCTTCGTTGAAGACCTCGAAGGTCAGGGTCACCGTCTCGTAACCGGTATCGGCGTTGTGCTCCCCGCCGAGCTCCGCCGCCCGGTGGTTGAGCTCGCGCTGATCCATCCCGGGCGTTCCCTGGAAGAGCATGTGCTCGGCGACGTGGGCGATCCCAGGATGATCGCCGTCGAAGCGTGCTCCGGCGCGCACGCTGAGCGCGATCGCGGTCAGCGGTCCCGGCGCATGCTGGCCGAGGACCCGCAAGCCCCGGTGGGTGATCTTCGTCGTCGCGCCCATGGTGGCGTAGCGGTCGATGCGCCTCAGGCGCCCGTGGAGGAGCCGATCCGCTCCCGCGCGCGGCGCGCATCATCGGCGGCGAGATCACCCGTGGCCTCGAGTCGATCGAGAATCTCGCTCAGCGTCAGCACGTGATGCAGACGCAACCCGGCGTCGGCGAGCACGTCGCCTCCCGCCTGCTGGCGATCGACGACGACCAGGATGTCGTCGACGACCAATCCCGCCTCCTGCAAAGGGGCCAAGGCTTCGATCTTGGCGCCACCGGTCGTGATCACGTCGTCGACGACCAGAGCCCGCTGCCCCTCGGTGAATACGCCTTCGACGCGCTTCTTCGTGCCGTACGTCTTCGCCTCCTTGCGGGGGTAGACCAGCGGAACGTCGCCGATGATCGACATCGCCACCGCCAGGGGCAACCCGGCGTAGGGAATACCGGCGACGCAGTCGAAGCTCAGCGAGGCGGCCTTGTCGAGCATGGCGGTCGCGACCAGGCGCAGCACGGGCGGATGGCCGGCGAGGACTCGGAGATCGATGTAGATCGGCGAATGGCTGCCGTCCTTGAGAACGAAGTCCCCGATGCGAACGACCCCGATTTGGTGGAGCTTGGCGATCAGCTCCGCGGTGCTGACGCTCACGAGCGGCCCTGGTCCTCGACGAGCCGGCGGCGTCGCAGCAACAGCGCCAGCAGCGGCGGAATCAGTGATACCAGGGGGAGCTGGCTTGCCGACTTGCCGGTCACCGGATCGATCCGGCAGCCGCAGCCGTCGTCGTTCGCACCGAGGATGATCGGCGTCCGCGTGACCGGCGTGCTCGTCGGACCCGTGGGACCGGTTACGGTCGGGGTTGCCGTCGGGCTGCCGCCGCCGTTCGACGTCCCCGTTGCCGTCGCCGTGGGCGTGGCCTGCGGCGCGGACGTGTGCGACGGCGAGGGCGCCGGGGTGTTCGTGCCGGTCGGCGTCGCTGTCGGTGTCGCCGTCGGCGATGGAGTCGGCGTATCGGTCGCCGTCTCGGTCGGCGTCGGCGTGAAGCTGAGCTCGTTGACGATGGCGTAGATGTCCGGGAACGAGTTCGTGTCGTCAGCCGTCAGACGCGCGTCGGACTGGAAGACCACGACGGTACCGTCGCGACTGATCGCCGGGGCGAGGCTGTCGCCGGGTGCGAGCTCGTCGCCGTTGCCGGTGAGGCGAAGGACGCGACCATCCGCGAGGTCGACTGCGAAGACGTCTGTGCCCGATCCGTTGCTGTCCGGCGCGTCCACCAGGGAGGTCGCGGCGGACTGGAAGGCGACGAGCCGGCCGTCGCCGCCGAGCGCGACGAAGCGCGACGGCCCGTTACCGGAGCGACCATCGGTGCCGACGCTGACCAATTCGATCGTGCGGCCGGCGGCGCGCCACACGTAGACGTCGAAGTCGCCGTTGTCGTCGATCGAGGCGAGCGGCAGGTCGGTGACGAAGGCGACGACCTCGCCTCCCGTCGATACCGCCGGAAACATCTCGCGCTGGAGGCAGCGGCCGCTGCGCACCGGAGCGACACGGGTCGTGACACCCGCGGCGCGGTCGCGCAGGAAAATCCCGCCTGAATCACGCGGGCTGTCCGCCGTGAGGTTGGAGGCCTCGGAGCAGAACGCGACGAAATTGCCGTCCGGGCTGATGCTTCCCGCCCCGCTCAGATCGTTGCCGGCGCGCGACGAAGGGGAGCCGAAGTCGGCGATCGAGATCAGCTCGAGCTCGTCGGTGACCGCATCGTACACGAAGACGTCGTGCGTCTCGTTCGTGTCGACGCCCGCGAGATGCGGGGATGCGGAAGTGAAGGCGACGAGACTGCCGTCGGCACTGATGCTGGGGGGCAGATCGGGGACACGTCCGCCGAGGCGACCTTCTTCGTTGATGTCTTCGATCAACGAGAGATTCAGCATGTCCTCGGATGCACGGTCGTAGCGGTACGCGTCCGGGAACAAGTTGAAGTCCCCGCGCACGAGATTGCGCGCGGCCGAGCCGAATGCCACGTAGCGGCCATCGTCGCTGACGACCGGAGGGTAGCTCTCCTCGAGCGGATCCGTGCCGGTGTCCGGCCGCCTGGGGATGCGTTCGATGGCGTCGCTGGTTCGGTCGTAGGCGAAGACGTCGATGCGGGCATTGCCGTCGTTGGCGATGAGGTTCGACGCCAACGACTTGAACACGACGACGCTGCCGTCGCCGTTGGTGGCGGGCAGCTCGCTTCGTCCGTTCGGCTGGGTATCGCCGACCCCACGCGTCACGCGCTCGGGCTCTGCCGCCCCGGCCGGAATCGCCGCCAGTGAAACGCAGACGGCGACGGCCGCGACGACGCGACCCGATCGCGCCCGGGGATCCTCTTCAGCTCCGCGCTTGGTACTCCACATGCCCCGCATCCCTCGCAATTCTTGAGGCTTCCGCTTACCACACAGGTGTCCGCGCAAACAAATCACGCCGGCGCCTCCGTCGCCGGCCCCGGCGCCCGCCGAGCGACCGCCGTCCGCACCAGCCACAGGCCGACCAAGGCCGAGCCGATGCTGAACCACTGGGCCGTCGTCAGACCCAGGAGCCAGGCGGGATTGCGTCGAATGAACTCGATCGCAAAGCGCAGGACTCCGGAAGCGACGAGATAGACTCCGAGGATCCATCCCGCGGCGAGTGTCGGCGAATAGGCCCGCCATAGATAGACGAAGATCGCGACGCAGCCGGCGAGCTCGTACAGGGGCGCCGGGTGCACGCGTTCGGTCGTCGGAATGACTCCGTTCGGATAGCTCATTCCCCACGGCAGATCCGTCGGCACGCCGTAGTCACCGTCGCCGGACAGTTGGCAGCCGATACGCCCGAAGGCCAGGCCGACCGCGAGCGCTGGCGCCGCGATGTCGCCGAGCACCCGCATCGGCAGACCTCGTTGGCGCGCGAGCAGCAGGATGGCCAGCCCCCCGCCGACGACGCCGCCGTACCAGACCCAGCCGCTTCCCGAGAAGAGGATGCCGATCGGATCGCGAACGAAGTACTCCCAGGCGGTCGGAATGATGAACAGGCGCGCCCCGACCCAGCCGCCGATGTAGGCGTAGAGCACCATGTCGTACGCCAAGGTCACGTCGTAGCCGCGCCGCAGGACGTCGGCGCGAACGACGAAGAACGCCGCCACGAAGCCCAACAACGCCATTGTCCAGAAAGCCGGGATCGGCAGCTCGCCGAGGTGGAACAGGATGGGACGCATACAGCAGTATTCCTCAGCAGCGACCGTTCATCGGCGCGAAACGCAGGGCTCCGCGGAAATCCACGGCACGAAGGCGGCATCGACGCTCGGCGCCGCCACCTCCGCGTGCGCGGCACCGCTCTCCTGCGAACATCATCCCGTCGACGCCCTCACATGCCGACGATGTTGTAGCCGGCGTCGACGTGCAGGACCTCGCCGGTCACGCCCCGGCTCAAGTCGCTGCACAGGTACACGGCTGCATCGCCTACGTCGTCGAGATCGACGTTCTTCCGCAGCGGCGCTCGTTCTGCATGGTGGCGCAACATGTCCTTGAATCCGCTGACGCCAGCCGACGAAAGCGTCCGAATCGGCCCCGCGGAAATCGCGTTGATGCGCACGTCGCGAGCGCCGAGATCCCAGGCGAGGTAGCGTACGCTCGACTCCAACGCCGCCTTGGCGACGCCCATGACGTTGTAGTTCGGAAGCACCTTCTCGGCGCCGAAGTAGGACAGGGTCAAGATCGCCCCCCCAGCCGGCATCAG
>CALJUJ010000780.1 GCA_937975525.1 uncultured bacterium | reverse complement strand
CCGGATCCGTGTCGCCTGCCAGCTTGCGGGCCGATGCAGAACGTCCGCCGAGGTCGATCACACGTGCCATGACCGGGGGACCATAGCCGAAACGAGGAAATCGTGAAATCCGTCGCGCCGCGAGGTGGGGCGGACCGAGAACGGCGGCTGCGATCGAACGCCGGCGGGCGCGGGATGGACACGCGTGCAACGCCGTGTCATGCAGCACGACGTGCACCGATTCGTCCTATCCATGATGCTGGCGGCCGCCCTCGCGCAGGCTCCGGGCTGCTTCGGCGAACGGCCGGCCGACATGCTCGAGATCGCCCAGTTCGAGGAGCTGCAGCGCAACTACCCGCATGCGCGCGAGATCTACACACGGCTCCTCGCCAAGTTCCCGGACAGCCCCGAGGCGAACATCGCCCGCGAGCGCCTCGACGCGCTCGACGCTGCCGACACCGAGAGCCCGTAGCCGGATTGCCAACGCCGAAGGCGACAGCGTAACGTACCTCGCCATGGCCCACCTGGACCTCCTGCGCAGCGTCCCCTTTCTGTCGACGGTGCACGCCGACGACCTCAAGGCGCTCGCAACGCACGCCGAGGTCCTGCCCTTCCGAGCCGGCGACGAGATCCTGCCCCAGGGCAAGCCCAATCAGAGCCTGTACATCGTCGCCGAGGGAACGCTGCACGCTTCACGCATGCAACGCGGGCGCCGTCTCATGCTCGGACGTCTCAACCCCGGCAGCGTCTTCGGTGAGCTCAGCGCCTTCGACCCGGGGCCGACCACCGGCGGCGTGCGCGCCGTCACCGACGGTAGCGTCTTGCGCATCCAGCGCTCTGCGCTCGATGCCTTCGCCGCCAGCCATCCCGCCGCTGGCGTCGAGATCTACCGGCGCCTGCTCGAACAGGTCGCCCACCGCCTGCGCGAAACCGACCAGCGCGTCTCCGACCTCGTCTCCTGGGGCAAGCTCGAGCCCACTCACTGATCGCCAACGCGTGCGCTCAGCGCCGCGGCGACCGCGCCAGCTGCTCGAGCTCGTCGACCGCCGCCGCCAGCAACTCGCCGAGGCGATGCGGGTCGGGGATCGCCTCGGGATCCGTGTCGATGCCGATGTTCATGTCGCCCCCGTATGAAAGCAGCGCCACGATCAGCGGCGTACCCTCGACGATTGCGACCAACGGGTAGACGGCCTCGATCGCCGCTCCGGCGAGAAAACGGGGCTCCGGCACGCCCGGCACGTTCGTACACACCAGATTCACCCGCCCGAGCGACTGGCGCGCGAGCACACGGAACGCCGCCCCGGGCAGCAGCGATAGCACCTCCATCAGCATCGGATAGGCCGCACTGCGCTTGTCGCTCTTGGCGCGATGCGTCTGCTCGAGAATACGCGCCAATCGCTTCGCCGGGTCCTTCTCCCCGACCGGAAGCAGAATGCTGAACATGCCCACCCGGTTGCCGAGGTCGCCGCCTTCGCTGCGCCCACGAAGGCTCATTGGCACCATGCAGTTGAGTACGTCCACTCGCACCCGGCGCTCGCGATGGTAGGCGTGCACACACCCGGCCAGCGCCGCGAGCACGACGTCGTTGAGCGTCGCGCCGAGCGGCTGCTTGATCTCCCGCAGCCGGTCGATCGAAACCTTCATCACGTCGAAACGCCGCGACAGCCCCGAGGTCGACTTTTTGAGCAGCGGGTCGCGAATCAAGGGATGCGAGGCGTCGGCGACGACGCCCCGCAGACCACGGACCGTTCGCTGCAGGCGGTCGATCGACGCCGCCGGATCGGCGGCCGCTTGGAGGGGCCAAAGGGCAGCCCCGGCGAGGGTCCGACCCACGGCGGAGAGTTGGTCGACGGCGAAACCCGCGAGCCCCGTGCCTTCGGCTCGAGGCCGGGCGCGACGCGTCCGCACCACCCGCGGCGGCGCGGCGTCCTTCGTCGCCTGCGTCATCGCGTTGAAGATCGCGATCGAGCCGACACCGTCGACCACGGCATGGTGCATGCGCAACACCAGCGCCGAGCGCCCCCCCTCCAGGCCGTCGAGGAGCGTCACGTCCCACAACGGCCGCTCGCGGTCGAGTGGCGACTCGAAGATCTGCGCCGTGACGTCGAGCAGGTCGCGCAGCGCCCCGGGCGCCGGCAGCGACAGGTGGCGCACATGGTAGGCCCGATCGAAGTGGCCGTCCTCCACCCATTCCGGGAGACCGACCTGGTACGGCACCTCGACCACCCGCTGCCGCAGCCGCGGGACGGCCTTCATCGCCGCATCGATCGAGGCGGCGAAGCGCGCCGGCTCCGGCACGCCGTCGATGACGTACAGGCCACCGATGACCGGGCGCAGGTTGGGAAGTGCCGACTCCGCGTACCAGAACAGCGCGTCGCTCGGCGCCATCCGCCGTGGCAGGTCGACCTCGTGGACGGTGTGTCGCATCGCAGAACCTCCGTGGTTCGAACACGAGGCGCACGGGGGCCACGACCGGCTCGCCTGCGCCCCTTCGCCTGCGAATGTGCCCCGAGCCGACGCGCGCCGCAACCGCGAGCGCCGAACCGGCCGTCGAACGGCCTGCAACAAAACCAAGAAATTCCTTGACCCCTACCTACCGACCGGTCTAGACCGATCGGTCAAGGGAGGATTTCGTATGCTGAAAAGGTTTGCTGCTGCTTGCGCTCTCGCTCTGGTGACGTCGGTTTCGCTGGCCTCGTGGTCGAGCCCCGCCGAAGCCTCGGACTATTCGCTCGTCGCCTCGGGAACCTGGGTTTCCAACGACGGCTTGCTCAACGGCACCTGGGAAGCGACGTTCGACGTCGCCGGCTTCGATCTCAGCGGCACGCTGAACTTGATCGGCCTCCCCGGCGTCGCCGAAGGCAACATCGCCGGCTCGTGGGACGCGAGCGACCTCGGCTTCGGAGTGTTGTTTCTCGATCAGGAGCTCGCGATCTTCGACGGTGGCCTCGTCGGCGACCGCTTCGAAGGGACCTTCGAGGCGGGCGACATCGAAGGCATCTGGACCGGCGCCCTGAACGCCCTGCGCTTCCGCGCTGGCGAGATCCAGCCGATCGTCGGCGAGCTGCCGACCCTGCTCGTCGACCGCATCCAGGGCAAGGCCGGCGAGATCAAGAATCTCGCCGCCAAGCTGATCACCCACGGCGCTCCGATCGTCGAGATCGAGAACCTGCTCAACTTCGACAGCGCCGTGACCCGCATTCTCGCGCTCCACGACGGCACGCCGAACTGCAGCGTGAACCAGAACATCGACATCGCCCAGGCGGTGTTCGAGTTCCTCCCGCTCGGCTGCCGCGGCCAGGCCTGCAGCCAGGTTCGCGCCATCGTCGAGACGGTCAATCCGATCATCGACGGAGCCCAGCTCTTCACCTGCAAGGTCCGCATCAACAGCGACACGCCGACCGGCATCTACCAGGTCGTCGCCAACGCTCTGCGCGCCGTCGACATCGACGACATCGCCTTGCCGATCCGCGCCCTCGCCGGCGAGATCCAGGTCAAGAGCCAGTCGCTCTTCGGCTTCGGCGACTGCCACTGCCGCACCATCGACGAGGCAGGCACGCTGCCGCTGGCGAGCATCCTCGCGCCGCTACTGCTGCTGGTCGCGCGTCGCCGGCGCGGCGCTTCGAGCGAATCCGAGAACTGAGCGTAGCTCGTTCCTCGAACGCATAGGCGAAGAAAAAGGGGCCAGGCTCGGCGAGCCGCCACGCTCTCGGCAGCCGTCGACGCATCGCCGCAAGAACGCGCACAGGCCTGGCCGTTGCGGATACATTCGGCGCGGCCCGCGATCGCCGCTCGCCGGCACGGCGCCAGGCAATCGACCGCGGCACGCCGGGCCTCCTGGCATTCCTGCGACCGGCGGTCCGCCGCACAGGTCTCACGTGCCGCGGCCACGAGCTCCGCACATCCCTCGGCGCAAGCGCGCAGGTCCGCATCGACTTGCTGCTGGCAGGCACGCATCCGCTCGCGGCACCCCTGCAGGCATTCCGGATCCGCCGGCGGCACCGGTTCCGCGTCCGGACACAACCGCACGCACTCCTTGGCGTCGGCGCGACATTCGCGAACGGCCTGACCGAGCTCCTCGCGACACGGCCGCACACATTCGGCCGCCGCACGCCGCGCTTCAGCACACGCCTCGCTGCGAGGATCCTCGGCACAGACCTCGCGCGCGGCCGCGACCAGATCGTCGCACTGCTCGCGGCACAATCGATACTCGGCGCGTGCCGACTCGACGCACAGCCGATACTCCTGACGGCAGTCGAGCACACATGCACGGTCCGGACGGCTCCGATCGTCCTGCGCCGAAGCCGTCGGCGCCCCCAGGGCCACGACCATCGCCGCAGCCCACATCCCTTGCATCACCTTTCGCATGATTCTCCTCCTTCGCGGGGCCCGCGGGCCCGTTCCTGGTTTCTGCGAGAAGGGATGCGCTGAAGTGCCGCTTTGCTGCTCGACGCTACCTTGCCGAGGCGCGGGGTACGGTGTCATCCTGCGCAAATCATGCCGCTTACTCTCCCCCTTCCCTCCTTCGGCTGCCCCCGCGGCAGCTCCGCCTGCGCCCTCGTGCTTCTCGTTTCTCTGGCCGCCGCATGCGGCGACGACGATACAGCAGCGCCGCTGGATCCCGGCCCCGTGACCGGTACGGCCGCCGTCTTCGACCTCGACGCCAATCTCGGCGACGTCGGCTCGTTCTACGACCTGCCCTACCCAGGCGACCTGCGCACCGACCCCGAGGGCCTGACCAGTCACGTCGGATTTCCGAGCCCGAACGGCAACCGCGTGCTGCGTCCCGTGCTCCTCCAGGCCAATCAACGGCGCGGCGCTCCCGTCACGCCGTTCGCCTACTTCCGTTTCGACGGCCCGATCGCGGAGCGCCGCGCGAGCGACGTGATCGCCCCGAGCGTCGACGCGCCGGTGCTGTTGATCGGCATCGAACCGGGCTCGCGCGACTACGCGCGCTTGCTGCCGACGATTGCCTCCACTCCACCGGTCGATGCCTACGTCCCCCCGAACTTGCTCGCCGTCGCCGCCCCGCCGGGCTGGGTGCTCGCCGCCAACAGCACGTACGCGTTCGTCGTCCTACGCTCGCTCGGCGATGCCGCCGGCATGCCCCTGGGGGTATCTGCCCCGTTCGCTCAGCTTCGCGCCGGTCTGACGCCCGAGGGATCGCGGGGCGCCGCTGCCGCGGCGATCTATGGTCCCTTGTGGTCAGCCCTGCGCGACGCCGGCGTCGACGTCGCCGATGTCGCCGCCGCGACCGTCTTCTCCACCGTCGACGCCGTCACCGAGCTGGCCGAGCTCAGCGAAAGGCTGCGCGACCTCCATCCGTTGTCGATCTCCAACCTGCGCGTCGACCCGGCCGACGGCGCCGATCACTCGCGCTTCTGCGAGGTCCAGGGCGAAACGCGCGTGCCGATGTTCCAACGCGGCACCCCGCCGTACGACCGCGAGGGACTGTTCGCCTACGACGACGACGGCCTGCCGATCGTACAGGACGAACAGATCGTACCCCTGGTCATCACATTGCCGCGGACTCCGATGCCGGCGGGCGGCTATCCGCTCACCCTGTACTTCCACGGCACCAGCGGCCACTTCGACCAGGTCGTCGATCGCGGGCCCGTGGCCGAGGTCGGCGGCCCGCAAGCGAAGGGGCGCGGCCCCGCCCACGTGCTCGCCGAGCACGGCATCGCCACGTTCGGCGCCGCCTTGCCGCTCAACGTCGACCGCTACGGCGGCCCCGCGGGGCTCTCGAATCGCTCGTACCTCAACATCTCCAACCTCGGCGCCTACGGCGATACGTTTCGCCAGATGACCATCGAGCAACGCCTGCTGCTCGATGCCCTCGCCGAGATCGAGGTCGACCCGCAGATCGTCGCCGCCTGCGGGCTGCCGGCGCCCCCTGCCGGCACCGACGGGTATCGCCTGGCGACCGACGAAGTCTTCTTGATGGGTCAGTCCCTGGGCGGACAGATCGTCAACATGGTCGGCGCCGTGGAGCCGCGCGTGGTCGGCGTCGCGCCGACCGGCTCGGGCGGCTACTGGAGCTTGACCGTGCTCGCCGCCGAGTTCGCACCCGGCCTACCCGCCGACGCGGCGATCGCCCTCCTGCTGCAGGTCCCGACCGTGCGCGACCATCTGCACCCCGGGCTACAGCTCGTCCAGAGCGTCTTCGAGCCGGCGGAGCCCGTCGTCTACGCCGCGCGGCTGGCGCGCGATCCGCTCACCGGGCACGAGCCACGCGCCGTCTACCAGGCGATCGCCATCGACGATCCGGGTTTTCCGAACGTGATCTACAACGCCATGGCATTGGCCAGCGGGACCGTGCAGGCAGGTACCGTCCTCGACGCCGGACTACAGCAAGTCCTGGCTCTCGACGACCGCGACGGCGTCCTCGCGTACGACGTCACCGGCAACGCCCGATCCGTCGACGGTCGTTCCTACACCGGCGTCGTCGCCCAGTACGCAAGCGACGAGCTCACCGACGGGCACCACATCTTCGCCCAGCTCGACGCGGTGAAGTTCCAGTACGGCTGCTTTCTGCGCAGCCTCGTCGACGGCGGTGCCGGAGTGGTCGCCGCCCCGGCGCCGCTCGGCAGCGGCTGTCCGTGATTCGCGCCGTCGCCGCCGGTTGATTGACCTCGCAGCCGGGGCCGAATCGTCTCGGTCGTTGACGCTGGCCGCACCCGTGTCGTACCCGAAGATATGTCTTGGCGTCCTTGTCGTGCCTGGTTGGTCGTCGCGTGCCTTCTCACCGCCTGCGACGACTCGAACGATGGTGGAAGTGTCGGGACCGGTCTCCCCCCGCTGCAGGCGGGTTTCGCCGAGGTGCGTATGCCGGCGCCGGTGGGCATCGGCACAGTCGGCTACTTCGGGATCACCGCACCCGCCGAGCCCTCTCCGTTCGCCGATCGCTACCCGGCGACGACGCGGGTCCATGGCCACCCGACGTTCCGTGCCGTCGCGCTGTCGCGCGGAGCGGGCCAGGAGGTCGTCTTCCTACGTGGCGACCTCGTCGGCGTCTTCCACCAGTGCGGGCGCGCCGTGGTCCTCGAAGCGGAGGCGCGCCTGGGCCGGCCGATCGACGACGCGCTCGTCTTCTGCGCCACCCACACCCATGCCGGCCCCGGACGCATCCTCGACGGCGGGGGTGTCTTCGACCTGATCGCCGACGCGTTCTTTCCCGAGTTCTACGAACGGATGGTGAGCGCCGCGGCAGGCGCGGTCGTCGACGCATTGGCCGACCTCGCCCCGGCGCGTATCGGCCACACGTGGGTCAGCTGCGAGCCCGGCCACTCCGATCGCCGCTGCGAGGATGGCCGCAACTACACGAACGACGATCTGCCCATCCTCGCCGTCGAGCGGGACGGTCGCATCGCGGCGCTGGTCTTCGCATACGCCGTACACAGCACCGCCCTGGGGATCGAGGACCTGACGCTGTCGCGCGACGTCGCCGGAGCGATCGAGGAGCACGTCGAAGCGCGGTTCGACGAACCGGTGCTGGCGCTGTTCTTCAACTCCTGGGGCGCCGACATGTCGCCGGGCAACCCGACGATCGCGCTGCAGCCCGGGGCCACGCAGCCGAACGGCTACGAGCGCATGAGCAAAGTCGGCTGGGTCGTCGCCGAGGCCGTGGCCGAGGGGCTCCCCGATCTCGAATGGGAAGCGGATCCGGAAATCTTCGCCGCGGTGCAGCGCGTGCCCTTGAACCGCGATGCCATCGGCTACGCCGACGGTGAGTTCCCCTACCCGTTCGGCGGCGTCTTCTGCGGCGGTACCGGCGACACCGACTGCGACCCGGAGACGACGGAGGAAGGCCTCGACACGCGCTGCATCCCTTTCCCGCCGCGCTTTCCGGTGCCACCGCAGACGGAGCTGTCGGCCGGGCGCGTCGGCGCACTCGAGTTCGTCACCTTCCCGGGCGAGCCGGGAACGCTGCTCGCCGAGGAACTCCTCGGCCGGCTGGCGCGCGAGCACGGCCACGGCAACGTGATGTTCCTCGGCTACACCCAGGACTACACGGGGTACTCGATCCTCGAGGACGACTGGTGGCAGGGAGGATACGAAGCCAGCGGTGCGCTGTGGGGTCCGCGGCAAGGCGCCTACCTGGTCGATCGGGCCGAGGAAGTCTTCCGGCGCATCGTCGTCGACGGCTCGGGCGCCGACCCTTCGGCACCGGAGCCGCTGCCACCCTTCGGAATCGAGGACATCGCTCCCTACGTTCCCGCCGAGGGCATCACGCCCGGAACCATTGCCGCCGACGTGGCGGCGAGCTACGCGCCAACGGACGTCATCACCTTCACCGTGCACGGCAGCGACCCCTGGCTCGGAGCGCCGGTCGCGACGTTGGTCGGCGCCGACGGCGGTCCCGTCCTCCGCAGCCAAGGCGCACCGCTCACCAGCGACGGCTACTCCTTCTGGGTCGACCTGCAGCCGGTGCCCGGCTATCGCACCGATCGCGATGCGACGAGCCGAACGTTCCTCTGGACCTTCTCGCTACCGGCCGCGCAGACGGTCCCCGATCTGCAGCCGCAGCTCGGCGGCGGAAGCTACCGGCTGCGGGCGATGATCCCCACCCTGACGGGTGACGTCGAAGTCGAGAGCGCAACGTTCGCCGTCACCCCGTAGCGCAGCTCCC
>CALJUJ010000779.1 GCA_937975525.1 uncultured bacterium | reverse complement strand
ATTGCGAGACTGCGCCGGCGGAATGGGGCACGCTGCGTTCGGGCGAGCGAAGAATACGGGGCGGACTCGCGCGACCATGCGATATCCCAAGTCGCGCAACGGACGGGGGATGATGCGCAACACGCCGCCGAGCGCGCGGTAAAAGCCGGTCATGTGACGCAGCAGAAAGATGACGGCGTCGGACCGGTTCAGAACGTCGCCTTCGGCGGTCAGCACGAGCAGGCTGTCGGGCAAGTCGTTGCGTTTCGCGAGCGACCCCTGCCCGCCGGTGAGAGAGCCTTCAAGTGAACCCAAGATGGGTACCACCAGGGGCTCTTTCGGTACCGCGATGTGCTCGACGCCCAGAGGAACCTTTTCGAGCTTCGATCTCGTCAGATCGCAGCACAATTGTCTTTCCACCAGGCGCGTGCCGATGTCGAACGGCTCATCAATGGCCCTCTCTACGAAGGAGAACCCAGTTCATGATCACGACGCACAAGATCTTTAGTCCCCGCCCACCGCCCGGACACCTTTGCACCGCAACCGTCCCGTCTCTTCATTGTTGGCTGCGGGTCCTTCATTGCTTGCTGCTGACCGTGCTGCTGGGGTTGGCGACCACCGGCTTCGCACACGCCGAGCAGGGGCACGCCCACGACAACCACGACGGAGAAGCCGTCGGGGCTGACGCGGGCAACGAATACGAGGATCACGGCAGCGACGCAGTCACAGTTGGCGCAGACGTGCGCGAAGAGTTCGGGATCACGCTGGAGGTCGCCAGCTCGGCTCGTATCACCCGTACGGTAACTCTGCCCGCCGAAGTTCGCCCCAATGAAGATCGACTCGCTCACATCACGCCGCGCTTCGCCGGTATCGTCAAGGAAGTAAAGAAGAAGGTCGGCGACCGGGCTGAGCCGGGCGAGATCCTCGCGCTGATCGAGAGCAGTGGCAGCCTGGCGCCGTACCCTCTCAAGACCGAGATCGCCGGGGTGGTGATCGCGAAGCACATAACACGCGGCGAACCCGTGACGCGTGAATCCGAGGCATTCGTGATAGCCGACCTCGACGACGTTTGGATCGACATTAGCGCCTATCAGAAGGATTTCACGGAGCTACAGATAGGCCAGAAGGTTGTCGTTTCGGCGGGGCACGGACGTGACCAGGCCGAGGGCCAGATCTCCTATATCTCGCCAATTGTCGATGAGGAGACGCGAACTGCGACGGCGCGAGTCGTTCTCGCCAATCCGAATCGGGTCTGGCGACCAGGAATGTTTGTCACAGCCCGTGTTCTCGTTGAAGACGCGACGGTGCCCGTGGCTGTGCCTCGCACGGCCATCGAGACCGTCGAAGGACGCGCCGTGGTATTCGTCGAGACCGAGGTCGGTTTTGAACCTCGCCCGATCGAAACCGATCGCCGAGACGACCTGCGGGTGGAGATTGTTTCCGGCCTACGCCCCGGAGATCGTTTCGTGGCTACGGGTGGATTCACCCTGAAAGCCGAACTCGCGCGTGAAGAACTCTCCGGCGGACACAGTCACTAGGGGGCCGAACGATGGAACGATTGATTCAGTTCGGACTACGCAACCGCCTCCTGATTTTCGCGCTCGGCATCCTGCTCGCGGCAGCGGGTTTTCGCAGCTACCAACAGCTTCCGGTCGACGCGTTCCCCGATGTATCGCCCAATCTTGTCCAGATCTTCACGGTGACTGAGGGCCTCTCCCCGGAGGACGTGGAGCAGTACGTAACCTTCCCCGTAGAGACCGCCATGAACGGCCTTCCTGGTCTCGAAAACGTCCGCTCTGTTTCGAACTTCGGCCTATCGGTCGTAAATGTCTATTTCCAAGACGACATCGACATCTACTTCGCGCGCCAGATCGTCAACGAGCGTCTCCAGGAGGCTCGGGATGCGATCCCGGCGGGATTCGGCGAGCCGGCAATGGGGCCGATCTCGACCGGCATGGGGCTCGTGCTCTTCTACTACCTGGAGGATACGACCGGGCGATACTCCCTCGAAGAACTCCGTTCGATTCAGGATTGGCTCGTCAAGTTTCACCTGCAAACCGTGCCGGGCGTGACCGAGGTCCTGGGTATCGGTGGCTTCGAAAAGCAGTTTCAGGTCCAAGTGCACCCCGAGGCACTGCTCCGCTACGACGTCACAGTTGCCGATGTCATCGATCGAATACGCGAGAACAACCTGAACGTTGGTGCCCAATTCATCGAACGCAATGCGGAGGAGTACATCGTCCGCTCGGTCGGCCTCGCATCCGATGTCGACGATCTCGAGAATGTTGTCGTCAAAAGCGAGGATGGCACGCCCGTGTTCCTTCATGAGCTCGCCGACATCGAGATCGGTGGGGCCATTCGGCGCGGCGTACAGACTCGCAATGGCGTCGAAGAGGTCGTCGCGGGCATGGTGATCAAGCTCTTCGGCACCAACTCCTCGACGGTAATCGGCACCGTCGAGGCCAAGTTGGAAGACATCAACGCGATTCTCCCCGAGGGAATTCGTATCGTTCCGTACTATGAGCAAAAGACGCTGGTGCAGGCCTGTGTGGATACGGTCACGGACGCCCTCGTCCAGGGCATCATCCTCGTCGCGCTGGTGCTCATGGTCTTCATGGGCGCCGTCCGGCCGAGCGTAGTCGTTGCCCTGTCGATCCCGTTCTCCGTCCTCTTCGCGACGCTGTGTATGGGGTACTTCGGCATCTCGGCAAACCTGATGTCCCTCGGAGGCCTGGCCATCGCCATCGGCATGATGGTCGACGGTACCATCGTCATGGTGGAGAACGTCGATCGGATGCTTCGGGAGCGGCCGGGTGAGAGCCGCACGCGAGTGGTCGCGCAGGCGTGTGCCGAGGTGGCACGACCGATCACGTTTGCCATCTCCATCATCGTCATCGTCTTCCTCCCCCTCTTTACGCTGCAGGGCGTCGAGGGCAAGACTTTCCGTCCCTTGGCCTACACTGTTGCTCTGGCCATGGGAGGATCGCTCGTCTTTGCGCTGGTGCTAGCTCCCGCTCTTTCGGACATCCTCATGCGAGCGCCGAAGCGAAACAGCCCCGAAGGGCACGGCGAGGTGTGGTTGGTCCGATGGATGGTGAAGATCTACCGGCCCCTGGTGACGATCTTCGTCCGCCGCAGGAGTCTCGCTGTCGGACTGGCCGTGGCTCTCGTTGTCGTTGGTGCGGCCGTGCTGCCCCTTCTCGGATCGGAGTTCACGCCACGGCTGCGCGAAGGAACCCTCGTTCTGCGTCTGACGATGCAGCCGTCGATCTCGCTCACCGAGAGCACCCGCGTTACGCAGATCGTCGAGCGGCGACTGATGAAGGTGCCTGAGATTCGCGGCGTCGTGACACGCATCGGTCGCGGAGAAGTCGGCGCACACACCGATCCGGTCAACAGCGCAGAGATGTACATTCTCCTCGTGCCGCCCGAGGAGTGGCGATCGGCCCGCGATCAGGACGAACTGGAAGCCGTAATCCGGGAGGAAATCGGGACTGTCCCCGGCGTGCTCACGAACTTCACGCAGCCCATCGCCATGACGGTAGATGAGCTACTTGAGGGCGTTCGCGCCGAGCTGGCGATCAAGGTCTTTGGCGACGACCTCGACGTGTTGCTCGCGAATGCAACGAAGATCTCACAGGTCGTGCAGCAGGTTCCCGGAGCAGCCGATGTCCAGGTCGATCAGGTGAGCGGCACGCCGCAACTTGTGGTCCGCGTCGACCGGCAAGCGGTGGCGCGGTACGGGTTGAACGTGGCGGA
>CALJUJ010000778.1 GCA_937975525.1 uncultured bacterium | reverse complement strand
ATGCCGTCGACGAGAATGCGGCCGCCGGTGACGTCGTAGAAGCGAGGCAGCAGATCGGCGATCGTACTCTTGCCGCCGCCGCTCATGCCGACGAGAGCGACGACCTGGCCCGCGGAAATCTCGAGGTCGACGTCGTGGAGCACGTCGTCCTGGTCGTAGCGAAAGCGCACCTTTTCGAAGCGGACTCCCTGGCGCACACCCTCCAGAACGAGTGCTCCGGGACGGTCGCGCACGTCGGGCTCGGTGTCGAGGATTTCGATCACACGGTCGGCGGCGCCGATTCCCTGCTGCACGGCGGCGTTCGACTTCGCGAGGTTTTTGAACGGCTCGTAGAGCAGGAAGAGCGCCGTCAGGAAGCCGAGGAACGCGCCCTGCGTACGATCGCCGACGATGACGCTGTAGCCGCCGTAAGCGACCACCCCGGCGATTCCGAACGCGGCGAGCACTTCCATCATCGGCTGGGTGAACGCGCGGATGCGCGCCGACTTCATGAACAGCCGGAACAGCCGCTCGCTCTCCTCCTGCGAGCGCGCGGTCTCGTAGGTCTCCATTCCGAACGCTTTGACGACGCGATTGCCCTGGATGCTCTCCTGCAGCAGCGCGGTCAGCTGCCCCATCGACACCTGCCCGCGGCGCGCGAACTTGCGCAGCCGCTGCGACAGCCGCACCACCGGAAGCACCGACACCGGGAAGACCACGAAGGCGATCAAGGCCAGGAACCAATCCTGGTAGAAGGCGACGGCGACGAGGATGACGAGCGAGAACGCGTCCTTGAGAATCGCGGCCACGGCGTCCGTCAGCGCCGCACGCACCTGCGAGACGTCGTTGGTGACACGCGAGACGATCGTGCCGCTCGGCACGCGGTTGAAGAACGACAGCGACAGGCGCTGCAGGTGATTGGTAACGTCGTTGCGCAGGTCGGCGACGATACGCTGTCCGACCCACGACGTCAGATAGGTGCTGCCGTAGCCGACGACGCCGCGGACCAGAAAGACGACGATGATGACGATCGGCAGCACCTGCAGGGCGGCCATGTTCTTCGAGCTGAAAACGTCGTCGAAGATGTGTCGCACCAGGAACGGCATCGCGCCGTTGGTGGCGCTGAAGACGATCATGCATGCGATCGCCAGCGCGAAACGCGGCCACACGTAGGGGCGTAGGTACGCGAGCAAGCGCGCATAGACGGATCGGGCGCTCACGCGATCAGCTCCAAGGCGAGGTCGGCGGCCCGCCCGGCAGCGCCCGGCGGCCCGAGCGCGGCACCGAGCTCCTCGAGGGCGCTCTGCAACTCGCCCGCTCGCGCCCGTACCTCGTGCACCGCGGCGACGAGGTTCTCCGGGGTCACATCGTCCTGCACCAACTCCGGAAACACCGACCGCCCGAGAATCAGATTGGGCATGCCGATGAAAGGCACGCGGATCAGCCGCCGCGCGATCGCGTAGGTCAGACCCGAAACACGGTACATGATCACCATCGGCCGCCCGAGTAGCGCGGTCTCCAGGCTCGCGGTGCCCGAGGCCACCAGAGCGGCGTCGGCGGCGTGCACCAGGTCGTAGGTGTCGCCGGAGACGACCGGGACGTCGACCGCGCGGCCGTCGTTGGCTTCGACGAGATCCGCCTCGGTCAGAGTGTGGGCGAGTGCGACGACCGCCTGCCAGCCCTCTGCCTGCAGGCGCGCCGCGGCCGCGAGCGCCGGAGCGAGCAAGGCGCGGATCTCCTTCTTGCGGCTCCCCGGCAGGATCGCCAGCAGCGGGGCGTCCGGATCGAGGCCGTGGCGCTGGCGTGTCTCCGCGGCGGAGCGCTGCGGCCGCACGGATTCGACCAGCGGATGTCCCACGAACACCGCCAGCGGTCGCCCGGCCGCCGCATCGCCGGCCTGGTTGTAGAGATCGGCCTCGAAGGGAAAGACCACCCCGAGGCGGTCGACGCGGTCGGCGATCTTGCGGATGCGCCCGCGACGCCAGGCCCAAACTTGCGGGCTGACGTAGTAGAAGACCGGCACCCCGAGCTTCTTCGCGTACTTCGCGAGCATCATGTTGAACTCGGGGTAGTCGATGAGCACGACCAGCGCCGGGTGCTGCTCGCGCAGGAAGCGCTTCATCGCGCGGTAGGCTCCGACCAGACGTCCCGCCGAGCCGACGATCTCGGTGAGCCCCATCGTCGCCACCGACGACGTGTCGACGAGCACGTGCATGCCCTCGCGGCGCAGGTAGTCGCCACCGATTCCGTACACTTCGATCTCGGGTCGGCGCCGGCGCAGCTCGCGCACGAGGGCCGCGCCGTGGAGATCGCCCGATGCCTCGCCCGCGACCAGCAGGATGCGGGGCGCCTCCGGGCTCATGCGCTCTCCAGGCTGTCGCGAATCTGGTGCGCCACCTCCAGCGCCCGCAGCGCCGCCGCCCCGTCGACCAGCGGCGCCTGCCGCGAACGCACGCACGAGACGAAGTGCTCGATCTCCGCGAACAGGGCGTCACCGGCGCCGAGGTCGCGCTCGTCGACGTCGAACTGCGGCTGGCCATCGACGAAGCGACGGCGGACGACCTGGACGTGCTTGTTGCTGTAGTCGACCGAGACGTAGGTATCGCTCTGGAACAGGCGCAGCTTGCGCTCGCGCTTGAGGGTGACACGGCTCGCCGTGACGTTGGCGATGCAGCCGCCCTCGAAGCGCAGCCGCGCGTTGGCGATGTCCGTCGTCTCCGACAGCACGGGAATGCCGACGGCCTCGACCGCGACCAACGCCCCCTGCACCAAGCTGAGGATGATGTCGAGGTCGTGAATCATGAGGTCGAGAATCACGTCGACGTCCGTGCCGCGTTCGACGAACGGGGCGAGGCGATGGCATTCAATGAAGCGCGGCTGGCTGACGATGCTCGCGAGCGCACGGATCGCCGGATTGAAGCGCTCGAGGTGGCCGACCTGGAGGATCCGCGCTTCGCGGGCGGCGAGATCGACCAGCGCGCGTCCCTCGTCGACGGTCTCGGTCATCGGCTTCTCGACGAGAACGTCGAGTCCGGCCTCGAGCAGCTGCCGCGTGATGCGGAAGTGCGCCGAGGTCGGCACCGCCAGGCTGACGCAATCGGCCACGTCGCCGAGTCCTTCGATTCCCGGCAGAACGCGCGTTCCGAAGCGGCCGGCGATCTCCTCCGCGCGGGCGCGATCGGAGTCGACGATTCCGACCAGATCGACGTCGGCGAGACTCGCATACTTCTCGGCGTGGAAGGCACCGAGGTAGCCGACACCCACCACAGCCGCGCGAACCGGTTGCGCCATGGGTTCTCCTTAGCCCGGACCCGCGCTCGGGGTCACGCCCCCGCGTCGATGCCGACGATGGAGAGGCCGACCGCGGCGGCGCGCTCGAAGAGGATCTCCTTGTCCAGCAGCAGCGTCTTGCCGG
>CALJUJ010000777.1 GCA_937975525.1 uncultured bacterium | reverse complement strand
AGAGCGGGTCGCCCTGGTTCATCCGCCCGCTCACCACGCTGATCGCCTCGCAAGTCCGCTCGGGCTACCTCGATCCGAGCCTCGAAGCGGCGCTCGATCTGATGGAGGCGGAGCTCGGCGCCAGCACCTGGTTCGCCGGCGAGGAGATCAGCGGGGCGGACGTGATGATGAGCTTCCCCGTCGAGGCGGCGGCAGCGAGGGCCGGCCTGCGCGAGCGCTACCCGCGCCTGGCGACCTTCCTCGATCGCGTGCACGCGCGTCCGGCCTACCAGCGAGCCCTCGAGCAGGGCGGGCCCTACTCGATCGGCGCCTGATCAGCTGCGCGTCAGCGAGCGCACCGCCATCCAGGCGGCGCCGCCGATCAAGAGGAACGGGCCCATCAGGCCGAGGGCCAGGGCCATGGCCAGCGACCGCGCCGGTCGCCGACGTGCCCGCAGCGGCTCCAGCGCCCGGTCGTCCGCCAGCCGCCCGAGGAGAATCGGAAACTGTCCGAAGTAGCCCTTCGCCAGCCATGCCATGTTGCTGGCGAAGCGCTGATTCCAAGACCTGGCCCCGTAGGCCCGGCGTACGGCCGAACGCTCTTCGTCGCCGAAGACGTGCGCATGGGCGCGCACCGTGCCGAGTCCTTCGACCGCCTCGTCGATGGTGATCATCTCGTCGGAGCTGGACGGATGGCCCAAGGCCTCGAACCCGGCCTCGGTGAACAGGATGTACTCGTCGGCCGGCACCGAGTTCTTCAGCAGGCGATGAACGAGAGCGACGTCGGGGCCGAACAGGTGCGTGCGACCGGCGACGTCGGCGAGCGCCGCCTGGCCCGCATGCACCACCACCTTGAGGCGAAGCTCTTCGAGATGGTCGCAGATCGCGCAGGGGCAGATGGAAGCGTCCGCTGCCGACACCAGGGTGGCGCGGAAGGCGCGGAAGAAGTCGAGGATCTTGTCGGAAACGCGCTGGCGCACGTCCTCCCATTCCGCACCGGGCTCGGCGACCGCGTAAAGAAACACCGCATCCCCTTCGATGTCCTTGACCTGCAGGGGGATCTCGACCTCGGAGAGAATCGCCTGCAGGAGCTCGCCGACGATCTGCTGTCCGTGCACCAGCGACTCCTGGCTGGCCATCATGAAGCCCGTGTAGTTGCTGATGTCGGCAACGATTAGGACCACCGGCAGAACGTTTGCGTCGGATGGGGTGTTCGCCTTCACCCTCCCACGTTATCATCCCACCGTAGCCAGGCCAGGCATGGCTCGTCGCTCGCCAGCACGAGCCATGCCCCGGCCGCCGGAAAGGAGGGCGCATGCAACCGAGTACGTGGTTGGTCGTTGCCGAACGCGGCGCTGCCCGCATCTTCACGGTCGAGTCGGCCGACGGCCCGCTCGTCGAGGTCGAGAGATACGAGGATCCGACCGCGACGCAGCGCGATCGCGAGATCGATTCCGACCGACCGGGCCGCGCGTTCGACAGCTCCGGACAGCATCGCCACGCGATGGAACGCGAGGTCAGCGCCAGCGAACGCGCGGCGATGCGATTCGCCGGAGAGATCGTCGACAAGCTCGAAACGGCACTTCGCGAAAGGCGATTCGAGAATCTCGTGATCGTCGCCGGCCCGCGGTTCCTCGGCCATCTGCGCCAGACGATGTCGTCGAGCCTCGAGCGCTCGATCCGTGCGGAAGTCGGCAAGAACCTGGGTTCCGTCGAAGCAACCGACCTTCTGGATCACCTGCCCGAGGGTATCTGACGCGCGCGGCGCCGCTCGCACCGTCGTCCTCGCGGCTTTTCAATCTGCGGTAGCGCCGGCACACTCCTGGGGATGAGAGCGTTCGTCCTGCTTCTGGGTATCGGCGGAGTGGTGCTGGCGGCATCCGCAGCGGCAGCCACATGCGCCGGGGATTGCGACGGCGACGCCAACGTCACCGTCGACGAAATCGTCGCCGCCGTGAGCATCGCGCTCGGCGCGTCGCCGGTTGCTGGATGCCGCGCTGCCGACGCGGACGGCGACGGCGACATCACCGTCGACGAGCTCCTGCGCGCCGTCAACGCGGCGCTGGCCGGCTGCCCGGCGACGCCTTCCCGGTCGCCGACGGGTACGCCGTCGCCGAGCCCGACCGCAACCGTGTCGTCGTCCGCGACCCCGACGCCGACTTCCACGCGTTCGCCAACACCGACGCCGAGCCCGTCGACAACGGCGACGAAAAGCCCGACGCCGACCTCGAGCTCTAGCCCCACCGCGACCCGAACCGCGACGCCGAGCCCGACAGCGACGCGGACCGCGAGCCCGACCGCGACACCGACGACGCCCCCGACCGCCACGCCCACGGCGACGCCGAGTGCGACCGCGACGGCCAGTTCGTCGCCGACTCCTTCGGCCACGGCGACGCCGACCCCTACGGCGACCGCCACCGTCGCACCCGAGGTGCTCCGCGCGCGCCGCGCCGCCGGTATCGTCGTCAGCTCCATCGATGCCTTCCTATCGGTGCCCGACCTGTTCACCACGATTGCCAGCATTCCCGCGCTGGTCGGCGGCGGCGCACCGGGGGGCGGCTCGGTCGGCTTTCCGTGCCCCGCTGGCGGAAGCGGCTCGGTCAGCTGCCGCCGCGAGCCGCCGGAGATCGGCCCGCCCGACTACGAGCTGTCGTTTTCGGCCTGCGCGATCAGCACCAGCGGCGGCCGGGTGCAGAGCTTCGACGGACGGATCGCGGCAGCGGGCGACGCCGGCGACGCTTGCGGCCAGAACAGCAGCGCTCTCGAGTTCTCCATCCCGACGCTGGTGCTTTCGTCCTCCGGCGAGACGACGACGACGGCGACCATCACTGCGCTCCAAGGCTCGCTGAGCATCACCGATCGCAGCCCGAGCTGCGGAGCGAGCGCATTCGCGGCCGAGATCGAGGGAAGCATCGCATCGCGGAGCGAAGTCGACGGCGTCGAGACGTCGGCGGCCGAGGCGACCTTTGCGAACACCGCTTTTCTTCTCGAAGTCACCTCTTTCGGCCCGCTCTGTAGCATCGGCGCGAGCACGATGTCCGTCGACGGGGAGATCTCGTACATGGTTGGAGACACCGAGCTGACGGCGACGTACGACGCGTTCGAGCTGACGAGTTCTGCGGCCGACGATGGCAGGAGCGTAGTCATCGCCGGTGAGGTCGCCTCGACCTGCCCCGAGGCCATGCTGGTGCTGGCCACCCGTGTGCCACTGGACGTGCCCTCCGGGGCCGACTGCCCGAGCGCGGGCGAGATCACCGTCAGCGCCGGCGCCGGTTTCGACGCGATCACGTGGGGTGAGGCCGGCACTTTCGTCGACGTGGGCGACGACGGAACCGTCGACGCGGCCGCTACCAGCTGCCGAGCGATTGGTCTGTTCGCTTGTCAGCTGCCATGAAGAGGGCGAATACTGCGGGCATGAAGACCGTCACGCTCGGGGTCGTTGGTCTGCTGTGGATCGCCTTGGCCGCGACTCCTGCCGCGTCGTGTGTCGGCGATTGCAACGAGGATCGCGTGGTCACCGTCGACGAGATCGCCCGCGGCGTCAGCATGGCGCTCGGCCGACCGCCGGCGGTGTCGTGCGAGGCTTTCCGTTCGCTGGCGGGCACGACGGACGTCGACATGCTCACGGCCGCGGTGAACGATGCGTTGGTGGGATGCCCGAGCTACCTCGACCTCGCGGAGCTCGAAGAGGCTCGCGCCCGCTGGCAAGCGCAGGAACTCGAGAGCTACTCGATGCGCTACGTGCGGTCGTGCTTCTGCGTGCCTCCGGCCGAGGTCGAGGTCGTCGTTCGCGGTGGCGTGATCGAATCGGTCACCGACCCCTCGACGGGCGCGCCCGTGCCCTTCGAGGGTCAGGGGCTGTGGCGGGCGCTCGCCGTGGACGACTTGTTCGATGCCCTCGAGGAAGCGTTGGCGAGCGCGGACGACGCGAGCGTCGAGTACGATGCCGAACGCGGCTTCCCGTCGCGGGCGTCCTTCGATTTCATTCGCGGTGCCGCCGACGACGAGCTGTCGATCTCGATCACCGCGCTCGAGGCGATCG
>CALJUJ010000776.1 GCA_937975525.1 uncultured bacterium | reverse complement strand
CCCCGGCCGCTCGGACCCACCCGGCGCACTCATCGCGCGTACGCTTCGATCGCCGGAACCGCACGTGCGACGCCTTCCTCGCGGCCGCCACACATCACCGTGAGGGCTCCCTTCTCGGCACCCGCCTGGCCCCCGGAGACCGGGGCGTCGACGAAGCCGATACCCGCCGCGTCGGCCGCGGCTTCGATCTCGCTCGCGACGGCAGCGGATGCGGTCGTGTGATCGACGCACACGGCCCCGGCGCGCCTGCGCGCGAAGGCGCCCTCGGCGCCGACCGTGACGGCGCGCACGTCGTCGTCGGCGCCGACGCAGGCGAACACCAACGCAGCGTCGGCCGCCGCCGCGGCCGGTGTCGGCGCGGTGCGCCCGCCGTGCTCGGCCTGCCACGCGGCTGCCCGCGTGGCGGTGCGATTGTAGACGGTGACCTCCCAGCCGTTGCTGGCGAGGTGGCCGGCCATGGGATAGCCCATGACGCCGAGCCCGATGAACGCTACTTTTTCTCCCATGAACCCGCTCCGCTCCTCGCTGTCATGATCGCCACGCACCCCAACGCGTACTACGGCCTCCGCCACGGGACCAGCGAGGCCAACGAACGCGGCATCGTGGTCTCGCATCCGCAAGCGGGGACGACGAGCTGTGGGCTGACCGCGGCAGGCGCCGACGAATGCCGGCGCCGACTCGCGCCCGCATCACTGTCGCCGCTGGTCCTGTCGCGGCGCTCGACGGTCGTGCTGTCGTCCGACTTCACGCGCGCCCGGCAGACCGCTGCGATCCTCTGCGAGCTACACGGTCTCGAGCCGTTCCGCACCGTGACCGGGTTGCGCGAGCGCTACTTCGGAACGCTGGAGAACGGCGACGTCGCTGGCTACGACCAGGTATGGAGCCGCGATGCGACGGACCCGCACCATGGATGGGCCGACACCGAGAGCACGGAAGCCGTGGCGCAGCGCATGCGGGCCGTGATCGAAGCGTGCGAACGGGATCACTCGGGCGCGACCATCATCCTCGTTTCACACGGAGACCCGCTACAGATCCTGGAGACGGTGCTGCTCGGCCTGCCGAGCCACCACCATCGCCGGCGCCCACACCTCGCCAACGCCGAGCTGCGGCGCCTTCCCGCGCTTCAAGGCAGCGGCCGGTAGGTCGCATCGAACAAGGCCGCGACCGTCGACTCCACCTTCGGCACGATGCAGGCCAGCGCGCCGTCGACGTCCGCCGCGCAGCTGTCGAGCTCGAGGAGCGCGTCCCCACAGCGCTCGATGTTGCGCCGCAGGTTCAGCCGCGCTTTCGCCTGGCGCCCGAGCAGGTCCGCCGTGCGGCAGTCGACGTCGGCGGCGACCTTGCCGCGATCCTGGGCCGTCTGGCACTGCTCCTGATCAGTGATCAGCTTTGAGAGGTACTTCTTCACCAGGTTGCCGATCCGGTCTTGGCAGCGTTTGGCGCCACGGTCGGTCGGCACCGCCGGCGTACCGTAGGCCGTCGACACGAGGTCGATCGTCCAGGAGCGCGACAGGCAGATCAGACAATCGGCGACGTTGAGGTAGTCACCGTCGATTGCGACGCCGCCGCACGGCGCCGGACAGGAATCGTAGCCGAGTGCCGGCGCCGGCGCCGCGGGCGCGCGGCGCTCGCCGGCGCACGAGTGCAGCGCTCGACGACGTAGCTTGTCCGACTCGCGCTCCACCTTCAGCGGTGACGGCGAGTTCTCCGGGACGTTGCAGTCGCGGGCGGGAGCGTAGTGCCCGGCCATCCGCTTGGTATGGCACTTGTTCATCTCCTTGACCGACTCGCGAATCAGCCGACCGAGGGTCTTGTGCAGGTCCTTGCGGCACAGTGCGTCGCTACGGTCGAGAGCGGTCCCTTGCCCCTGCGCAGCGAAGGGCACGGCGAAGATGAAGCTGGCGAGCACGCCCAGCAGGGTTCGTGCGACGATCGATCGAATCACGGGCAATGCTCCTGTCGGAAGAAGTTCGTCGCCGACGCTAGTCGCGACGGGGCACGTCCGTCAACGCGGAATTCGTAGCGGTCGCCGCCGCGGCGATGATCTCCTCGGCGCCGGCGAGGATGCGCCGCTGCCACTCGGAATCGGCCGGCCGGAACACCTCGACCAGCTCCTGCTTGATCGCCTGGCCGCGCTCGCTGTCGAGGTCACCGTGGTGGCTGAGCCAGTTGTCGGCGCGCATCGCGAGAAATACGCGCTGCGGATCGTAGGTCCCAAACTCGGGCGCGAGCGCGAGAACCTCGCACCCGGCGTCGAGCTCGAGCGGCGCACCGTCGAGCATGTCGCCGAGCAGCAGCGCCGACACCGAGGCACCCGCGCGGGTCGAGCGCACCTTGTCGCCGAACCATGCGCGACCGCGGGAATACGCCGGATCGTCGAGGCTGTGCTGCGACACGTACTCGTACTCTCCGTAGGGGCCGAGACCGGTGTGCAGGTCCAGCCAGAGGACGCGCCGGGCCCCGCGCGTCTGATCGCGCACGATCGACCGGACGATGCGATTCGACTCCTCGTCACGCACACCGCCGAACTGAACACCGGCCGGATGCGCGTACTGCCCGCAGCTCAGCACCGCTTGCAGATGTGCGTTGCCGTGGCGCCGCGCGAAGTCGAGGATCGCGGTGATGTGGCCAGCCTCGCTCTCTTCGTCGAACGTGGTTGGGTTCACGGCATCGTACAGCTCGTCGTAGCCGGGGTTGTCGACGTGCTCCTCGGGGTGCCGAAGGAAATTGCGGTTGAGATCGACGTTGCTCTCGTTGACGCGCCGCAGATGGGCGAAGCCGTAGGGATTGACCGCATGGACGAGGAGCAACCCGACGTGCGGCGCGAAAGGCGCGGCGTCGAGTTGCTCGGCGAGCAGGCGACGCTGGATGGCACTGCCGGCGAAGCCTTCGACCCCGTGCACGCCCGACGAGATCAGGACGACGTCGCGCGGCGCTTCCGGCCCGAGGTAGGCGACGTCGATGGCGAGCTCTTCGTCGCGCGGTCCGCGTGCGCGAATCGGGTGTCCGACGAGGTGGGCGCCGCGACGCTCGGCGGCGGCGCGAAAGGCATCGCGTGCAGCGGCGTAGCTCGGCGCGAAATAGCGGCCTGGATCGACGCTCATGACCGCAGCATGGACCGAAGGTCGTGCCGCCGGCAACTCGGGCCCGCGCCGACCTACCCGCCCGCGTCCGGGAGCGTGTACGCGATCACCCAGTCGCCCAGGGGCGTGTCGGCCCCGACGTGCCCGCCCGGCGCGATCACCAGGAACTGCTTGCCGGCCTCCGTGAGCTTGTAGGTGATCGGTCCGGCGTGCAGCCCGGCAGGAAGGGGAAAGCTCGCGAGCACGGCGCCGTTGTCGGCGTCGTGGGCACGCAGCCGTAGATCGGCGGTGCCGGCATGGAACACGATGCCGCTCCTGGTCACCAGCGGCGGTCCGAAGCTGGACAACCCGACGGCGCCGTCCTTCGCGCCCGTGGGTACGTTCCAGCGAATCGATCCCGCGTCGAGGTCGACGGCGACCAGCGAGCCCCAGGGCGGCCGATTGCACGGCACCCCGTCGACGCTCAGGATCGAGCGGCCCCACAGCGGATGGGTTTGGTAGCGCAGGCCCGTGCCGCGACCGCTCAGCAGCCACCAGATGCCGCGCAACCCGAAGCGCAGCGGGCGCACCGAGAAGGTGTCGACGTTGTCCTCGGGAAGCTCCTTCAGGCGCACGACGTGCACCTTGTTGTTCACCGGCACGAACAGCAGCCGGCGCTCGGGATCCCACCCCGCCCCCGACCAGTTGGCTCCGCCCGCGGTGTACGGGTGGATGACGCTGCCGCGCAGGCTGGGCGGCGTGTACAGGCCCTCGTTGCGCAACCCCGCGAGCTGCGCCCGGCACCGCTCGAGGCGCTCGGGATCGTGGTCCCAAAGGTCCGCCTCGGTGATGCGCTGCGACACCAACGCCGGCGGTCGCAACGGGAACGGCTGCGTCGGCGCCGCGCGCTCGCCCGGGACGTCGCTCGCCGGCACCGGCCGCTCCTCGACGGGGAACAAAGGCTTGCCCGTGTCGCGATCGAGGAGAAAGACGAAGCCGGTCTTCGTCGCCTGCGCCACGGCGTCGATCTCGCGCCCGCCGTGCTCGACGCGAACCACGTTCGGCGGTGCGGCCAGGTCGTAGTCCCAGATGTCGTGATGCACCGTCTGGAAGTGCCACACGCGCTCGCCGGTCGCGGCCCGTAGCGCCACGACCGAGTTGGCGTACAGGTTGTCGCCGAGGCGATCCCCGCCGTAGAAATCGGGACCTGCCGTCGCCACCGGCAAGAAGACGAGGCCGCGCTCGAGGTCGGCGGTCATCGTCGACCAGACGTTGGCGTGACCCGAGTGCTCGCGACCGTTCTTCTCCCAGGTTTCCGCGCCCGGCTCGTCCGGCGCCGGGATGGTGTGGAACGTCCACAACAGCGCACCCGTGCGTGCGTCGAAGCCGCGTACGTCCCCCGGCGGCCCGACGCGGCGGATGGTGTCGGCGATCGACGAGCCGACGACGACCACGTCGCCGACGACCGTCGGCGGCGACGTATTGTTGAGCTCCCAGTCATCGACCAGCGGCTCGATGCCGCGCCGTAGGTCGACGGCCCCCTGCTCGCCGAAGTTGGCGCAAAGGATCCCGGATGCCGCATCGAGCGCGATCAGGCGGGCATCCAACGTCGCCATGAACAGGCGGCGACTGCACGGCCCGATGGCGCGTTCGTCGCGCCAGTAGGCGACTCCGCGATTGATGATCATGTTCG
>CALJUJ010000775.1 GCA_937975525.1 uncultured bacterium | reverse complement strand
CGAATCCGGCCACAGCGGCGGGTCGCCGTCGATGATCGGTCCGCACGCGTAGATGCGCGGGCCGACGAACTCCCCGGCCCGCTCGCGGCGCCGATACTCCAGGCTGGATCCGTCGAACGAACCGGCGTCGCGCACCGTGGTGACGCCGTGCTGCAGGAAGCGGAAGGCGAAAAGCTCCATCTGCCGCAGCCCCTGCGCGAGCGGCAGGTGGACGTGCATGTCCGTCAGGCCGGGCAGCACGTACGCGCCGGCGTACGGCGAGCCGGCATCTACCGCGTCGGCGACCGCTTCGATGCTCGCGATGCGGTCGCCTTCGGTGACGACTCGGCGCCCCGAGGTGCGCGACTCGCCGGGGTTGATCACCGTCACGTCGCTCAGGATCACGCCTTGCGGCGTCGGCTGCAGCGGTACCGGCAGGCGCAGTTGGAGCCACACGGCGCCCGCCACCAGCGCCAGAAGGCCGATCGCGGTCACGATCCCCAGGCCGATTCGCTTCATCGGACGATTCCCACTGTCGATTCGTGTGTCGCCAAGCTACGGCGTGTCCGGAATGCCATTGTCGATCCCGGTCGTGATGAAGTGGTCGGCAGGGAGTGTCAGGCCGTAGTAGTCGATCGACTCGGCGCCGACGTCGATCCAACGCGCGCAGTCGCGCGGCTCACAGGCGGGGTCGAATATCCCCTTCAGGTCCGCCATCGTCGACGAGTAGGGTCCGACGGTGTTCACGTTCCAGAAGAACACCTGCCAATCGAGCTCCGTGCCGAGGTCGAATCCGACATGCGTCGCAGGCGGATAGAAACAGTGCGAGTGCCACCACATCTTTGGGGTCCGGCAGTCGTGCACGTTCGGCACCGGACGCACCGTCCCGCCGACGTCGCGAAACTCCTTGTAGTACGCAAACACGCAGTCGTTATCGCTCGGGTCGTTGAACACCTTGGCCGCATAGAACTGTGCATAGCCCTCGATCATCGCCGCGGCTCCCTGCTCCAAGGATTGCAGGCAATGCAGCGTGTTGGCGCTGACGACCTGATCGCAGTTGCAGAGCGAATCGGCAACGTCGGTCGAATAGATACCCACGTTGACCTCAGGCCGAGCCATCGAGAGGCCGTGCTGCACGTGGCCGAACTCGTGGGCGATGACGTGTTTGAACAAGCTGTTGTGCAGCTCGCCGGGAAACGGGTTCGGCCGCTTGCCGATGAACAGATCACGGCCGTTCGCGCAGCCGCCGGTGGTCTGGCCTCCGACGGAACAGGTCTCGTCAGCGTGCACCAGGTAGGTGTCGAGGATCGGTAGGGTCAGGCCGGAGTCCGGCGTTGCCATCACCTGCCCCATCACGCCCATCACCCGGGTGAGGTCGTCGTGCCATGTGGGATAGAGGTTGGGATTCGGGTGCAACGGCGTCAGCGGGTTGGGGACGAGGAACCCGATGACGGCAAAATTGGTGTAGTCGGGAGTCGACTTCTTCCAGCACACGGGATTGCCGGGGACGACGCAGTCGCTCGGTACGTCGCAGAGCTGGCTGGGATCCTTGGTGCAGGTGCCGACGATGTTCGCCTGGTAGTCCCCGTGGACCTTCACGGAACCTGCTTCCAGGTGAGGAAACTGGACCATGTAGTACTCGCCTGGCTCGAGATGGAGCTGGACGCAGCCCGTACTATCGAGGTTGCCGGAAAAGACGAGAGTCCGACTGCCCTTGCCGATCCGCACCTGTGCGTAGCGTGCCGGAACGTCGTGCGTGGTCTTGCTGGCGAGGTAGTCTTCGCCGAAGCCGGCGTCGACCCACAGCCCGCGCCAATGCGAGCAGATCCGCACGAGCGGTTGGGCGCCGGGGAAGTCGATGTAGTCGAAGCCGTCGAAGTAGCCGGGGATGTTCGGTGACGTGCCGCCGCCCAGATCCCCCGCCTTGACCACGACGGACCCCGCGGGCCGAAGATCGACGTCGGTCTCGCGGTCGCGCAGATCGTTCACGTCGACTAGTCGCTGCCTTCCGTCGATCGTGGCGAGCACGCGCCCCGGCTGGTCGAACAAGCCGGCAACGATCGCATCGATGCGTTCCGCCAGATCGTCGACGCTGGCGACGTCGCTGCGCGACAGCTCCACGTGCGCGGCGGCAGCCGGATGCACCGTCGCGGATCGGTAGCTGGGATCGAAGTCGAGATAGATCGGATCCGACGGCACGACCACCGAGTGTCCGTCGGGGCGTGCGATGACCGCGTGCAAGGACAAAGAGCTGAGCGATCCGACACTCTGGACGGGAACCTGGCGCAGCGCGATCTGGATCTTCCGCGGCTTGCCCGGGTCGATGCGCAGACGCGGCCGGATGATGGCCTCGGCGAAGCGCTGGTCGAGCCCGGCGCCGACCGCAGCGACCGACACCTCGATGGGTTCGCTCGTCGTGTTGCTCACCTGCGCGGTCAGGCGCCCCAACGCCCGAGGTCCGCCGCGGAGATCGTCGAGCCACTCGACGGCGATCGGCAGCGCGCTCGCGCCCTCACCGTCGGTCGGTCCCGGCTCGGGGCATCCTTCCTTTTCCAACGGCACCGCCTCGCAGCTACCGTCGAGTTGGTTGCAGGCGCCCTCGGTGCACGGGCCGTCGAGATGGGCGCAGTTCGGATCGGGCGGCACGCCGGCCTCGCATCCGACGAGACGGTCACAGGTCTCCAGTCCGTTACAGGCGAGCAGGTCGTCGCAGAACGCGTCGTGCGGGTCGTTCGTACAGGCCTCGCGCTCTTCGTCGCAGCGGTCGACCGTACAGTCGACTCCATCGTCGCAGACGTTGCCGGCGCCACCACA
>CALJUJ010000774.1 GCA_937975525.1 uncultured bacterium | reverse complement strand
TCGAGAACAACGAGATCGCCTTTGCGCAGCTGACGGCCTCACCACGCGTCGTGAAAGTCGACATCGTCGGCGCGACGCACACCCATTTCGCCAACGTCTGTGCCATCGGCAATCTCCTCATCGAAGCCGGCATCCGGCCGCAGAGCTGGCCGGCGCTCGGGGCTGCGGCCCTCGTCGAGCCCTACGAGATGTCGTGCACGGAGGGCGCGTTTCCCATCGCGGAGGCGATCCGCTTGCAGAATCTCTACGTCGTTTCGTTCTTTCGGCGCCACCTGCTCGGCGAGAGCGGCTACGACCGATACCTGTCCGCCGACCATGCCGTAGCGGAACCGGCAATTCTCTTCACCGCGAGGTGAACCGATCGCCCGGCGTCGCCGCGCCGTGCGCCCTCGTTGCCCGTGTGCGCACGGGATGCGATGTCGAAGGGATGAAGCGAATCCTTCGGACGTTGTTGGCCGTCGGTGGTGTTCTTCTCTTCCTCGCCGTCGGACTGTTGGTCCTGTCCGAATCGGGCGAGGTCGTCGTCTTGCGCACCTCCGGGCCCGACGGGGCCAAGGAGAGTCGCCTGTGGATCGTCGACGGACCCGCGGGGCCGATCGTGCGCGGCAGCAACGGCAAGACGTGGGTGGAGAACGCCCGCGCGAATCGAGAGGTCGCCCTGTGGCGCAGCGGCGAATGGCGCACGCGGGCCGCCGTCGAGCTCGACGGCGATGCGGTACGCACCGAGGCCAACCCGCGGATGCGCACGAAGTACGGCGTCGCCGACGACATCATCGGCCTGTTCGACGACTTCGACGCCGCCGTCGCCTTCGTCCTCGTCGCGCCCGACGCGCCGGTAGCCGCGGGCGACCTCTGAGCGGCAGTGGAGTGCCTTCTCGCTGCGGGGTCTGGGTGCTCTGCAGCCCCATGTTGTCGTCGCTAGCGAGCGGATCCGCGCGAACACACTTACCGTGGTTGGCAGGGGTTGGCGCAACGAAGGCCGGGGAAGCGGGTGAAGTCCGCGTCCGTGGTGTACAGCACGTACCCGCGCTCCATCGCCAATACCGCCAGGTGAGCGTCGGTGGTCAGGCTGCCGGCGCTTCCGAGTCGAGCGAAGGCTTCTTGCAGCAGTACGAAGTGACGATCGGAGGGATGGGCGACGTGAAAGTGGGGGAGCGCGAGCCAATCGGCGACCCGCGCCATGACAGCCTGCACGGGCAAAGGGCGATCGAGGATCTTCGGATGGGTCGCGATCCGGATGAGGCCGAGGATTGCCACCCAAGCCAAGCCAACACCTTCGGTTCCTGCAAGGCACGCATCCCACCACTCGCGTGCCAGGTCGTGCACGGGCGAGTCCTGGTTGTGGGCGTGCACGAGGACGTTGACGTCGGGCAGGATCACGTCCGCCTCTTGTGCAGCGAGGCCGCTCGGCTTTCGACTTCGAGCTCGTCGGCCAGCTGGTTCAGCTTGTCCAGATCGATTCCTGGCTTGAACCCGAAGGAATGGGGAACCGTCTTGGGCGGATCTGCCGTCGGCTTGCCCTCGGCACCGAGGCCGGCGCGCAGGGTCTTGTTGACGACCTCCTTGAAGGACACACCGAGGCGTCGCGCACGCTCCTGCAGCAGCCCGGCGAGGTCGTCATCCAAGGTCAAGGTGGTCCGCATACTTATGCCGTAGATGCCTGCTCACCCGATGTCAAGGCATCAAACATACCGATTCTTCCGGTCCTCGAAGCCAGCCCCTCACGAACATCGACGCAATGGCGTCTCGAGGACTGCTCCAGCGCCCTACCTGCCCTCGGTGCACCTGGGATCGGCCGTTGCACACGAGCACGACTCCCCATGGCTCGATCACCGGACCGGTGCGGCCGTCTCGAGCGCTCGTACCGTCCCCGACCTCGCCCCTCGCATGCCCCACAAGCAGCGCTAGGCATCAGGTGACCAAGGCGGATTTCACGATCCGCAAAGCCGAAGTGCTTCGGGAGCCTCGACTTCAAACGGGTGTCGCCTGCCTACCTTTTTGAAGATGCAGGAAAATCGTTGAAATCAGGCCTCGAGAATCGGGCTTGGAGCCACGATTCTGGTACCCGAATCGACCTCCCCGGTGACGACGGCGCCGAGGCGCGCCGAGCGGAGCCTATCGCGACGATACCCATCGGTTGTGGTGGTCCGATCAGCGTGCATGCATGTGACCTCTCCGAGGGCGACCACGAGAGCGTTACGGCCTCGAACAACCTGTGGCGCGCAACTCGCTCGTCAGTCCGGCCCCCGGCAGAGAAGCGTCGCGTAACCCCGCTGGGTGCAGTCGGAGAGATCCACCGAGGTCACGGCGCTGCCACGACGCAGCGCGACCGTGACCGGGCCTTCGATCGAGTTGGCGCCGGGCACCGAAGGTCCGGTCTCGCTACTCGAGATCTTCCGCACGCTCAACCGCACTTGGTAAGACGGTGCCAGCGGGTCGCGACCGTCGTCCGGTACGATCGTGACGCGTACCTGCTTCGGCGAGGTCTGCCTGCAGATCACCCCTCGGTCGACGCGTCCGTTGCCGCGCCGGCGACAGCCGGGCAGCGGCGGCTCGACGTCGAGCGGCCCGTCGCCATCGCGTCCG
>CALJUJ010000773.1 GCA_937975525.1 uncultured bacterium | reverse complement strand
GGTGACGTGACCGAGGGCGACGGCGACCTGCTCGGACTAGCTACGGCTGCCGACACGGGACGATTCGCCTTCCCCGGGAAATAGGGTCGGCACGCCGGCGTAGCGGAGAGCCGGGGAAATCGCCCGCTCGCCGCGACCGCGTTGCCAAACCAGCGATCGACGTTTAGACCGTTGGGCTGCGCGCGATACCGCGTCGAAGACCAGCGAGGAGACTGCATGAGCCGCCCACCCATCCGCCTGTACGCCTTTGCGTTTTCGCCCTACGCCCAGAAAGTAGCCGCCCTGCTCGACTTCAAGGGGATTGCGTACGAGCCCGTGTTCGTGCACCCGACGCGCAAGACCGAGATCGCATTCTCGCGTCGCAAGCTCGTCCCGATCATCGACGACGCCGGCGAGTTCGTCGAGGACTCCACCGAGATCGCACTGTATCTCGAGGCGAGCTACCCGGATCCACCGACGCTTCCCGACGACCGTGCCGCGCGCGCCGAGGTGCTGCGCCTCGAACGCTGGGCCGACGACGTGTTCTACGGCAGGTTCTGGGTACCGCTGTTCTGGGGTGTACCCGCGAACCGCGAGCGGGCGATGAAGTCGTTTCTCGACACGACGGCCATGACGCCCTTCGAGCGCTTCTTCCTGCCTCGTGTCGGCGGCATCATGATGCGCGACATGATCGCCCAGGCGCAGGCGGACCTGTTCCGCCTGCCGGCCGCGCTCGACGACCTCGAGACGCGCTTGGCGAGCGGACCGTTTCTCGGCGAGCAGGCGCAGGCGAGCATCGCCGACCTCGCGGTGTTCGCGGCGCTGAGCGTCGTCACCGACATGAACTTCGAAGGGGCGGAGCGGGTGCGCGAGCGGCGCGCCCTACTCGATTGGATGGAGCGCGTTCGCCCGCTGACGTCGTCGGGCACTCGTTTGTACGGATGATCCCGAGGGGCGGGCAGGCGCGGCCGCCCGACCCCGGGGGTCACTCCTTGACGCGTTCGACGTAGTCGCCGGTGCGCGTGTCGACCTTGATCTTGTCGCCCTCGTTGATGAAGAGCTGGACCATCACCGTCGCGCCCGTCTCGATCTTGGCGGGCTTGAGCGTGTTCGTCGAGGTATCGCCTTTCAGGCCCGGCTCGGTCTCGGTCACCGTGTAGACCACCTGCGCCGGCAGATCGATGTTGATCGGCTGCCCGTCGAAGAACATCACCCCGACTTCCATGTTCTCGAGCAACCACTTCGCTCCGTCGCCCATGACGTCGGGCGAGAACGGGATCTGGTCGAAGGACTGCGTGTCCATGAAGATGTAGTCGCTGCCGTCGTTGTACAGATACTGGACGGTTCGGGTCTCGATCGGCGCATCCGGAAAACGCTCGCCGGCACGGAAGGTCTTCTCGACGTTGCGGCCGGTCCGCAGGTAGCGAACCTTCGAGCGGACGAAGGCGCCGCCCTTGCCCGGCTTCACGTGCTGGAAATAGGTGACCTCGACGGGCTCTCCGTCCAGCATGAAGCGGATCCCATTACGGAAGGCGGACGTATCGACAGGCATGTATGCGCTCCTGGAGGGTTTAGCGGGGCGAGACTAGCGAGATTGCGTCGGAGGTCAACCGTCGGCAGGGCCGCGGAAGAGATCGTGGCAGCGGTGGCACGTGTCGATGACCTGCTCGAAACGCGCTTGCAGCGCCGCGTGCGGGACCTGCAGGGCCTCCTCGCTGAGCCGCGTCGCGCGCTCCCGGAGCTGGTCGGCGAGTCCGAGGAAGACGCGCCGTTGCGAGGCGGGCAACTCGCGCCGCGCCAGAGCCCACTCGATGCGCTCCGCCTGAGCGGCCAGCTCTAGGCTCGTCGTCCGCAACCCCTCGCGCACGGAACGCTCGTGCTCGGCCATCGGCTCCACCCAGCTTGGATCCTCGGGGACGAGCGCGAGCAGGCTGCGCATGACGTTGCGGACCTTGCGGCTCTCGACGACGTGCGCCGAGACCGGGTCCGGCTGGCGAACCGGGGGCTGGGTCGGCGTGCAGCCGCCGTGAGCCAGGGCGAGCAACGCCGCGAGCACGCCCACCCAGCGGCAGGGAAAGGCAGTCGTCATGCTGCTGTAGCACGCGCGGCGGCGAAGATGCGCTCGGCGTTCTCGCGGAGGATCGTCGCCCGCGCCGAGCGCCGCTTCTCGGTGACCAGCAGCTCCTTGGCGAGCGTCGCGGCGAGCGGATAGAACGGCCAGTCGCTGCCGAAGACGAGCTTGTCCGGGCCCACCCGCGTCAGGATCTCGTCGAGCTTGGTCACGCCCTGCCCGGTGATCTCCAGCCAGACGTTGTCGTGCGCCCTGGCGAGCTCGATGGCGTCGTCGACGTCGCGCGCGCCCGCGTGGCCGAGGACGAACTGGAGCCGCGGGAACGCCCGCACCGGCTCCTCCCAACGGCGGATCAACGCGTACTTGCGCATGAACTCGGGCTCGATCCCGGAGCGCCCGGCGTGGAACAGAATCGGCAGGCCGAGCTCCTCGCAGGCGGCGTAGACCTCCATGGCGCCGTCTGCGTCCGGAAAGAACCGCTGCATCTCCGGGTGCAGCTTGACGCCGCGCGCCCCACCGGCGGCGTACTTGCGCAGCTGCTTCACGGCATCGCCGGACGAAGGGTGCACCGATGCGAAGGGGATCAGACGCTCGCGTCGCTCGGCTCGTGCGATCGCGC
>CALJUJ010000772.1 GCA_937975525.1 uncultured bacterium | reverse complement strand
GCTTCGGCGCGCGTCGCCAGCGGCAGCGAGGTGTCGCGGAGCTGCGCCGCGTAGTAGGTGATGGCCCAGGTCACACAGCGTTCCTCGCCCGCGCAGTCCCGCTCCGGATCGATCCCGGCGGAGCCCGGCGGAACGTTGACGTAGTGGTAGGCGCCGGTGTGCGGATGGCTCGCGTTGCGGTCGCGTACGCGATCGGCCCATCCGCACGCGGCGGAGAAGGTGCGGTCGGGCTCGCGGTCGGCGCGGCGGAGCTTGCGGACCATGGCCGCCGCGGCCGGGGTGAGCCGCTGCCAGGCGATCTCGCAGGCGATCTCGTGAGCCTCGTTCGACCAGGCGTAGCCGGGGCGAGTACCGATGGCGCACAGCGCGATGGCGAGGGCGAGGAAGGCGCGCGGGCGAGGCATGAGCGAGGGGCGGGGCGGGGCCGCAGCCCCGCCCGCTTCGGGAGACGCCGATCAGTCGAGGCGTTCGATGATCGTGGCGTTCGCCATGCCGCCGCCCTCGCACATCGTCTGCAGGCCGAAACGGCCGCCGGTGCGCTCGAGCGTGCCGAGTAGAGTCGTCATCAGGCGAGCGCCGCTGCAACCGAGCGGATGGCCGAGCGCGATCGCACCGCCGTGCTGGTTCACCCTCGACATGTCGGGGTGAAACTCCTTCTCCCACGCGAGCACGACCGGGGCGAAGGCCTCGTTGATCTCGACGGAGTCGATCTGATCGATCGTCATCCCCGTACGCTCGAGAACGTTCTTGGTCGCCGGGATCGGCGCCGTGAGCATGATGACCGGATCGACGCCGCCGAGCGCGAAGCCGTGGAAGCGCGCCCGCGGACGCAGGCCGAGATCGAGCGCCTTCTGCTTCTCCATGATCAATACGGCACACGCGCCGTCGGTGATCTGGCTCGAGTTGCCCGCGGTGATCACGCCGTCTTCCTTGAACGCCGGCTTGAGGCCGCCGAGTTTCTCCACGGTGCTCTCCGGGCGGATGCCCTCGTCGGTCTTGACCGTTTCTTTGCCGCCGTCGGGGTGCTGAATCTCGAGCGGCACGATCTCCGGATCGAACCAGCCGTTGCGCGTTGCTTCCGCCGCCTTCTGGTGCGAGCCGACGGAGAACTCGTCGACTTCCTGACGCCCGAGGCTCCACTTGTCGGCGACGATCTCGGCCGAGATTCCCTGCGGCACGATGCCGCCCACGCCGTAGAGGTTGGCCTCCTCGTAGCGCTTCATCATCAGCGGCCCGAACGGCGCTCCGCTGGTCGCCACGCTCGCTCCCATGGGAACGCGGCTCATCGACTCGACGCCGGCAGCGACGACGACGTCGTAGGCGCCGGCCATGACTCCCTGCGCGGCGAAGTGCAGCGACTGTTGGCTCGAGCCGCACTGGCGGTCGACGGTGGTGCCGCAGACGCTCTCGGGGAATCCCGCGGCCAGGGCCGCGTTGCGGCCGACGTTCAGGCCCTGCTCCCCGACCTGACTGACACAACCCATGATGACGTCTTCGACCAGGGCAGGGTCGAGCCCGGTGCGGTCGATGATTGCCTTGAGGGTGACGGCGGCGAGGTCGGCGGGGTGCCAGCCGTGGAGCATGCCGGTTTGCTTGCCGCGGCCAAGCGGGGTCCGCACCGCGTCGACGATGACTGCTTCGCGCATACTGAATGTTCCTCCTGTGGAATCGAGCCGCCCGGCCCCGTGGCGGTGCCGGCGCGGCGGGTATCGTGCGCGGTCGTGGCCGCGCCAGGGGATGCATCGCAGAGAGTCGTCGCTGGCGCAATCCCGCCCGCGCTGCGGGCGCCGGGAAGGGCGTCAGCTGCGCATGACGAAGGCCAGCAGGATCGCGGCGAGCCCCATACTCGCCATCGCGCAGAGCATGATCATCCGCTCCGACGTGAGCAGGCCCATCGTCCACGGATTGGCGTCGGCGGCGCGGCGGTAGGCGTCGACGTCGATCGTCGTGAAGAATGCAGGTCCGATGGTGGTGATGCCGAAATAGATCAGCCGCAGCGTCAAGAAGAAGATCAGCGGATAGGCGACGGCGAGCACCACCAGCCCGCCGATCACGGCGGCGCCTGCAAACCCTTCTCGGTTCTGCTCCTGGTCGGCATGCCAGGGACGACGTAGGCCGGCCTCGCCCGTGAGCGCGCCGAGGACACGCGCACCCGGGGCGCCGCCGTCGTCGACCTCGACGACCTGATACGACGATCGGTCCGGAGAGGGCTCCTCATCGCTGGCGCCGACCTGAATCGATGCGCGCAGATGCTCGATCAGCGGGTGCAGCGCATCCCAGCTGTCGCTGGGAAGAATGAGCACGACGCCGCCGATTCGATTGAAGGAGCTCGGGATCTGGAAGTACTGCGCTGCGATGCTCATGTCTCCCGACATCTTCACGTCGACTGCGCGCGCGGGCACGGCGTCGAGCGTGAAGCGCTCGTTGCGGTGCACGCTCTCGACCTCGATGTACAGGGATTCGCCCCAATCGTTGCTGCCCTTGGCGTGCTCGTGGAGCACGTCGAAGAGCCGCACCGGGTATGTGGAGACGTCGACGACCGTGGCGAGCAGGTAGCCGTTGATCTCGGGAATCCAGTACGCCGCGAACGACAGCAAACGATCGAACGAGCCGGGCGGTACGTCGGGCGGAGCGTCGAGAACCTCGCGCAGGTTGGCGACGTACTGCAGCCGCGCGTTCGCCTCGTCGTGCTCCTCGAGGGGCACCCAATCGGTCGGCACGAGCATCGAGAACGCAGGCGTGCCGAGGCGTTTGTAGTCGTAGTAGGCGACGATCGGAGCGATTTCGTCGGGTCCCTTCGCTCCCGCTCCGTGGGCGGGAAACAGGGAACCGAGCAGGCCCACGACCGCTCCCAGGAAAACAGGCAGATGGCGACGGCGGCATCCCACGCTGCAGCCATACAACGGGAAAAGGCGCTTTTCGAGTGTTCGTTCGGGAATCGAGCGGAACCCGGCCCGACCGAGTCGCTCGTTGCCTTCCCAGCCGCCGTCGGCGATCAAGAAACGCTCGCGTTCACGAACGCGGTCGGCCGCGTCATTCGCCCGCGGCCAAGCGCGCGGCAGCGAGGTCCTCGAGGAATGCGCCGATCGTCTCGGCGAGGTCAGCGGGAAGCCGATTGGTGTCGCTGCACGGGTCGTCGTTGGCGCCGATCGCGTCCCACCGATACGTGGCTGCGTCGCATGCCCGCTGCGGCTCGACGCACGTCGGCGCCGGCACCTGCGCGAACGTCAGCGAACCGAAAACGTCCGGAAGACGCTCGACCTCCGCCGCCGTCAAGATGGTGGCGACCAGACTGACCGGCTCGGCGACGACGCAGCCGAGGGAGCCCACGACATCGGGAAGGCATGGATCGGTCTCGGCGTCTCCCGCGCGCAGGACGTCCATCTCCAGGATCCAGACCGGTCCGGCGCGATCAATGGCGGCGGAGTAGACGGAATCGACCGGAGGACAGGCGCCGGCCTCGGCGGACTGCATGAAGCGAAACTCGTCGAAGCCGCTGAGGTCGATGCCCGGCGGCGTCGCCGTCGCGGTCGGGGTCGGCGAGACGGGGGCGGGAGTCGTCGAGGGGCTGGCCGTCGGCGACGCAGTCGGTGCGATCGGAGTGGGAGTGGCCGTGGACACGGGTGTCGAAGCGTCGGGGGTCGCCGTCGGCGGCCCGGGTGGCGGGCATCCGGTCAAAGCAAAACCGACGGCGGTCAGGATCTCGTTGACGGCCACCATCCGATCGCCGTCGATGTCCCCCGCGGGGCAGCGGCCGAGCGCCTGCGTGCCGAGAGCGATTTCGATCAGTACCAAGATCTCGTCGACGGTCACGGCGTCGTCGGCGTTGCAGTCGCCGAAACACACGGCGGCACCCGGGGTCGGCGTCGTTCGTGCACACAGGAAGCGACCTGCTGCCTCGTCGAAGTCGCAGGGTGAGCCGGCGCGGCAATCGGAGTCCCGCGCGCACTCCGCACCGGGCCCGAGCTGGGCCCGGCAGTCTCCGGCGATCTCGAAGATGTCGCAACGCTCGCCCACGGCGCAGGCCGGCTCGCTGCAGCAGACACCGTCCGTGCAGAAGCCCGTGCTGCACGATTCCGCGGCGGCGGGCAGGCAGGCGCTACCCTTGGGGAAACGGGTCGCCGTGGGTGTCGCCGTCGCGACGGGCGTCGGTGTCGGCGCCGCTGCGCACAAGCCGCCGTCGCAGTTGCGCGTGAGGCAGTCGGTGTCGACGAAACAGGCGCTGCGGATGAACTTGCGCGGCGCAGAAAGGCGGGGAGAGTCGGAGATGTTGCAGAACTGGCCATCCGGACAGTCGGCACCGCAGCAGACGCCGTCTCGACAGAGTCCCGATTGACACTGGACCGCGCCGCTGCAGCCGCGTCCGTCCGGTTGCGGAGTCGGCGACAGCGTCGGGAACGGGGTGCGGGTCGGCGTGGGCGTCGGCGTGGCCGTGGGCGGCGCCGCCGAGCAGGTGCAGAGAGAGACGGCGCGTGCGCACGTCTGGCCTTCCCCGCAACTGGGATTGGCACAGCACACCTCGTCGACGCAAAACCCGGTCGTGCAGGTGTCGCCGGCCTCGCACCCGGTGCCGAGGGGTGCGAGCGGCGCACAACTGCCCTCGCGGCCCGGGATGTCGCAGCGTTGGCCGCTCGGACACGTCAGGAACCGACAGCAGACACCGTCGAGGCAGACGCTCGAGTTGCACTCGTTGCCTCGGGAGCAATCGCTGCCGTCGGGATGAGGTGCGGGAACGTCGGCTCGCAAGAGGGCGATCGTATCCGTGCCGGTGTCGCCCACGAGAAGATCGGCCGCACGGTTGCCGGTCATGTCGCCGGCGACGATCGTCACGGGTTCGTCGGCCGTCTCGCTGCGGAAGCGGCCGGCGACGCCGAACTCGCCGCCGCCGAGTCCGTTCAAGTACATGAGCTCGGGCGGGCGAGAGAAGGAAACCGCGAGATCGGTGAAGCCATCGCGGTCGAAGTCGCCCGCGGCAATGGCCTCGGGAATGCAGCGGGTGAGGTCGCCGCCGGCCTCCGTCGGGCAATTGAAGGGAATCGAGGAGCGGACCAGAAAAGATCCGGTCGGCTCCGTGCCTCCGGGGCCCGATGCCGTCTGGTTCAGCAGGACCGACACGAAGAAGTCGCGGTCGTCTTCGTCGTGGAGCACGACGATGTCGGTCGCGCCGTCGCGGTTGAAGTCGCCGGTGACGAAGTCGACGGGATCGGTCCCGGTGATGCGCACGGCCGGTGCGGGGGCGCTGACGACGCCCGTGGTGGCGCGGAGGAAGACGATCTCTTCGTTGCGACCGCTGTTGGTGTTCAGCACCAGCAGCGTGTCGGCCATGCTCGCGTCGATGCGCGCGGCCCGCAGCAGGCGGGGGTCGCGCTCGAGCTCGAAGGTGGGCAACGCCGTGAACGCGGTTGCATTGCCATCGTTGAGGAGCACGGCGATTTCGCCGCGGGTGCCGGTGGCGAGCGCGGCATCGGGATCGCCGTCACCGTCGAAGTCGCCGACGGCGAATCCGCGCAGCGCGCTGACCGGAAGCGGGAAAGGCTCGGGCTCTCCGAGTGTTCCGTTGCCGCTTCCCCGCTAAATCAGGAGGTCGCCGTCCTGGGCGCCGCCGGTAGCGTCGGCGATCAACACGTCGCCGTCGCCGTCGCCGTCGAAGTCGCGCACCGCGACGCCCGAGAGGCGGCGGCCCAATGAACGGCTGATACCACGCATGAGCACCCCGCCCAGCGATGCGCTGAAGACCGCCAATGCGTCGTCATCGGGCGAAAGGACGACGGCCTCGGCCGTGTCGTCGCCGTCGAGGTCGCCGAGTGCGGCGAACTCCGGCTCGCGGGCAACTCCGAGCGAAGTGCCGGGCACCAGGGTGATCTGGGCGAGTGCCGCTTCGGCGAAGAGTGCGGCGATGACGAGAGTCGGTAGAATGATCGTCGTGCGGAGGGAGCGGGTGGGCAAGCGAGCACCTCGCGGTAGGTCGGGGAGTCGCATCATGCGACGCCTGGGGAAATTATCCGGCGCCCGCGTGGCTGGCAAGGCGGAAAACTCCGGTCACGCCAAACCGCCCCGGCCTTCCCGGAAGCTCTGGGGAAGCCGGGGCGGCACGATCGGCCATT
>CALJUJ010000771.1 GCA_937975525.1 uncultured bacterium | reverse complement strand
CAACCGTCGTCGACGACGGAGATGAGGCCGACGCCGGCATCCTCGAGCTCGATGGCGATGTCGGACGCTCCGGCGTCGAGGGCGTTCTCGACGAGCTCCTTGACGACGGAGGCCGGTCGCTCGACGACCTCCCCCGCAGCGATCTTGTCGGCAATCGTCGGCGGTAGGACCCGAATGCGTCGTGGCTCGGAACGATCGTCGGTCATCGCGCAGATGCGTCTGCCGAGGCCCGGCGTGGCGGGCTCACACGATGAGCTCGGCGCTCTTGCGCTCGACCCAGGCTTCGACGTCCGCGCGGCGATCGTCGTAGCCCGCACGGCCCATCTGGGCGTAGGTCAGGCGCTTGCTCTCCTCGACGCCGGGCTGGTCGAACGGATCGATGCCGTAGAGGCCGCCGGCGAAGGCCACCGCCGCCTCGAACAAGAGGAACAGCTGGCCGAGCGTGAAGGCGTTCACCTGGGGCACCTGCAGCGTGAGCACCGGGCGGCCGCCCTTGCCCAGCGCGACTTCGGTGGCGAGTTGCTCGAGGTTCAGCAGCTCGCCGAGCCCGGCCCCGCCGAGATAGGCGAGGCTCTCGAGATCGGCGTACGCGCTGGGAATCGGGATCTCGCGGCCGTGGTCTTCGACCCGCGCCATGATGACCACTTTGTCGACCGGACCTTCCGCGAAGAGCTGCAGCAAAGAATGTTGGTCCGTCGCACCGACCGCCACGAGTGGTGTCTGCCCGACGTGCTGCGGCGCACCGTCGACGATCTTCTTCTTGCCGAGGCTCTCCGCCCAGAGCTGCGAGAACCACGCCGACAGCGACACCAGGCGATCGCTGTACGGCATGAGGGCGACGACGTTCTGCCGGCGTTCGGTGTCCGCCAGGTACAACAGCGTGCCGAGCAGATGCGCCGGGTTGGTCCACACGTCGTCGACGCCGCAGCGCTCGTCCATCCACTTCGCGCCCGCGAGCAGGTCGTCGACGCGGAAGCCCGCGAACGCGGCGGGAAGCAGGCCGACGGCCGTCAGCACCGAGAAGCGCCCGCCGACACGGTCGGGGACGACCAACGAGCGAAAGCCCTCGTCGTGGACGATCTGCCGCAGAGCGCCCTTCTCGGCATCGGTCGTGAGCACCACGTGCTGCACGTAGTCGACGGCGCCGAACTCGCGCAGGAGCATGTCGCGCACGACCAGAAACTGAGCCATCGTCTCGGCGGTCGAGCCGGACTTGCTGATGACGTTGAACACGGTTTTGTCGAGATCGAGGTCGTCGAGCATGCGACCGAACGAGGAGGGGTCGACGTTGTCGGCGACGATGACCCGGCGCGACGCGTCGGGGAGGGCCGCCAGCAGCGTCTTGGTGCCGAGGGCGGAGCCGCCGATGCCGAGCACGACCAGCGTGTCGAACTCGCCGCGCAGCTCGCTCGCGAGACTCTTGATGTCGTCGAGAACGTCGCCCTGGCTGTGCAGGTCGTAGAAGGCGATCTCGCCGGCCGCACGCCGCTCGCGCAGTCCGTCGGTGACCTGGGTGATCCTCGGCACGAGGGCTTCGATCTCGGCTCGCGACACGCCGTGGGCGCCGATGACGTCGGCCATCATCCCATTGGCGTCGAGTCGAACTGTCATGGATTCGCGCGTCGCGCGCCGCCGATAGTCCGGCATGGGCGCTTCCTAACATCGGCCCCCCAGCCTTACAAGGCGGCGCCCGCTTGCACCGTTCGCCGCTCGCCGTGATAACCGCGGCGATGGCACGCGAGAAGATCTTCGGGCGCCGCGCTCTACGCGCGGAGCTGGCACGGCGCAGGCGGCGGCGCACCAGGATCGTCTTCACCAACGGTTGCTTCGACCTGCTCCATGCCGGCCACGTGCGCTACCTGCGCGCTGCGCGAGCACTCGGCGACGTGCTCGTCGTCGCCCTCAACAGCGACGCTTCCGTGCGCCGCCTCAAGGGACCCGACCGACCGCTGGTGACGCTGCGCGATCGTGCCGAGGTCATGGCCGCGCTCGAGATGGTCGACTACGTCACCAGCTTCG
>CALJUJ010000770.1 GCA_937975525.1 uncultured bacterium | reverse complement strand
GATCGACCGGCCACCGCGCCACGCGCGTGACAACTCCGCGCGCGCCCTCGCGAGCGCGCCGCGCCTCCCGCCTAGCCCTCGTCCTCGCGCGCCCGCATGCGCTCGGGCTCGATCTTCATCGGGACGATCTCGTGCGCGACGGCGTCGCCGGGCGGCGACACCGTCTCGGCGACGTCCTCGTTCAGCCGATCGGCGAGCTCTGCCGCCAGACCGCGAGCGTCCCGCAGCGTCTCGTCCTGGGCACGGACGCCGCGCCGCGCATACTCGACGTCAACGGCCTTGGCCTGCGCGATCCGGTTCTTGAAGTTGAGCAGCGAGTCCTCGTCGCGGACGTCGTCGAGCAGCGACGGTGCCAGCCGAGCCGGGTCGTCGCTCGACAGCGCCCCGGTGCGCGGGATCGGGTTGCCGAACTCGTCGAGGATGTCGACCGCAGCCGGCGGCGCCGGTAAGTTGCCCGCCTCTTCCAAGCCCATCTGCCCGAGCGTCTGCCGGCGAGACTTCGGGATCGGACCCGGATCGGGCGGAACCTCGGTCACGGGCGCCGTCGGCGTGCGCGCGTTGTCCTCGTCGGCGATCCATTCGAGGATGCGGCGCAGGATGCGCGGCGGCTCGATGCCGCCAGACTCTTCGCCAAGAAGGGAGCGTTGCCCGGCTGCCGCTGCCGGCGTGCCAGCCTCGGCGATGGCCGACTCGAGCATCGGCATGGTGTCGACCTGCTGCGCACCGCCGCCGAGAAGTGAACCCTGCGACTTCGACGGCAGCCTGCCGACGCGGTCGGCGTAGCCCTTGATCGCCTCGCGGATCTTCTTCGCGGACTTCGCCTTGCCGATAAAGTCGAGCAGCACGTCGCGCCGCTGCGTGCGGTCGCTCGTGAACATCGTGGACTGCCGCAGGAAGTCGTCGACGCTTCCGCCCTCGGAGCGGATCTGCGCCAGCTTGTTCACCGCCCATGCGAGATCATCGGACAGGTCCGCTTCCGGGTACTCGGCGAGCACGGGTCGCACCTTTGCGAGCCTGCCCATCGCGCCGGCGATTCCCGCCTCGGCCTGCTTCACCCCGGAGTCGGTGGACTCGGTCATCGAGCGGATGAGTCGACTGCCCGACTCCCCGGGGAACGCCTTGCCGAGCAGCGCGGCCTTCATGCGCCGCACGCCCTCCTGCGAGATTTGCCCGTCCGCGTCGACCAATGCGCCCGCCTCGTTCTTCGGCAGCGTCGCCAGGAAGCCGCGGACCGCCTGCCGGTTCGTGCCCGACGCAAGGGCCTGGTCGAGCGTCTGCGAGTCGCCCACCTGCAGCGCCTCGAGGACGCCGTCGGGGATGCGCTGCGCGTCGCGCCGGGCGTTCTCCGCAGCCGACATCGCCGCCTGCGGGCGCGCGTTCGTATCGTCGGCGAAGGCCAGCCGGTCGCGCACCGGGGAGATTCGCTCGCGGACGATCAGCGGGTTGTCGATGCCGTCGAAGTCCTCGGGGCGGAAACCTGCGATGCCGGCGAGCTCGCGTTGCCGTGCCTGGAATCGCGCCCACCCTTCTGGGTTGGAATCCCGCGCCCTGCGATATCCGCCGAACCGACCATTCCCGCCCTCGGGGAGTCCATCGGGCGCGATGATCGGCGTTCCGGCATAGACGAGGTCGTTGCCGGCCATGTGCTCGTCGGCGCGCGGGTCCTTTGCAATCTTGTTGATCTGCGCTTCGCTGGCGGCTCGGTCGGCACGGTTGCGCGGCTGTACCCGGGGGTCGTTCAAGTCGACGTCGTCGAGGTCGACGATGCGCCATCGCATCCGGTACGGCTCGTTCGGGTTCGCGGTGCCACGCACGGCGATTTCGTTGCCGACGGGGCGCTGCTGGATGCGCTGGTATCGCTCGATGTCTCGAGGCTGGATCGGCGGCACCGCCGGGGCGTCGTCGGTCATGCCCTGGATTCGGCGCGCGACCGCCTCAGGGGATGCCGGGTTGAGCGGGTTGCGTGGTTGCGCCGGTTGAGCCAACGCCTGCTCGGTGGGTCCGCTGTCGGGCGCAGGAGGAACGGGCGGTGGCTCCACGGGGGGGACGGCGCCGGGCGGGAGCTCGGGGTCGATGCGGTTGCCCTCGGGATCGACGCGCAGGATCGTGCCGCGGGGGCGGGTCGGCTGGTCGGGGACGATCTGCCCGACGTCAGGGGGTCCGTCGGGAATCGGCGCCTCGGGCACGGGACCGGGTGCGGGAGCGTCGCCGCGGCCACTTCCGCGGATGCGCCGGGCTCCACGCTGCGCCGGGGACGTGAACCCGACGTCGGCACCGCCGCGGGTGAAACTGCCCTCGATGCCACCGAAGCCTGCTCCGACGCCGAACCCTGTCGCCGTGTCCAGCGCCGCGCCCTGCAGGGACGGGTCTTCGCCGCGAGCTAGGGCACGGGGCACGTAGCCGGTCGCGCCCATGACCGCGCCCTCGCCCCCGCGACGCAGCATCGTCCTGCCGACCGTGGACGCCTTGCCGAAGAAGCCGCCGGGGATCGCCGAGAGAAACGCCTCGACGCCTGCGAGCGGGTAGTTGCGCTCCATGCCCTCGACGTCTTGGCCGAGGAGTTCGCCTGCGCCACCGCCGACGGCTGCGCCAGCGGCACCGCCAGCAAGCATCCCCGGCGGGCCGGCGGGTGCGCCCGCGGCCGCACCGAGCACGCCGCCTAGAAGCGGCATCCCGATGCGCGGCACCATCGACGCGACGCGGCGCGTGGTGCTCGTCGACTCGGGTTCAGGCTCCGGGGGAAACGCCTTCAGCGGAGTTCCGTCGCTGAAAACGATAGGCATGGCCCGCCCTACCTTTGCCCGATGGCGTTGACGATTGCCTGGATGATCTGACTTTGCTGATTGCGGTCGTTCACGCCTGCCGCGGCCAGTCGGGGGCGGACATCGTCCTCGGTGACATTCTCCCCGCGCATGAGACGCAAGGCGATCTCTGGCCCGAGAAGCTGCAACATCTGTTCGGACGTCAACCCCTGCGGGTCGACCGCGGCTGGCGGCTGCGCCTGCCCCGCGTCGACCACGGCACGCTGCTGGCCGGGGGTCAGTCCCGGCGCCTGCGTCGGGGGCGGGGTCGGCTGCGGTGCGGGGTCACGCTGCGCGTTGCCTCGGCTCAGTATCAGTCGCCCTTCCTCGTCGAAGCTGATGTCGGGGCGCGACTCCATGAAGTCGGCCTGCGAGCCCTTGAGCCTTGCGTCGGCCTCGTTCTTGTCGATCTCCGACGGCAGCTTCGCCTGTGCGACGCGCGCATCGGTGATCCGCTTGGCACCAAGGGCACGGTCGGCGGTCGCCCCGGCGCGGGTCGCTTCGATCGCTGCTTCCAACTCTTCGTCGTACTGTGCGGCGCGGCGAGAGGCCATGAACGCCTCCTCCTTCGCCTTGGTCGACTCGGACCACGCCTTTGCAACCTGCGGGTCGCGCAACTGCGCCTCGGTGAGACCCTTCTCTCGCGCCCACCGCGCGTTCTCCTGCTGCGCCCATGCAGCCGCCCGGCTCGCCTCCGCTGCTGCCCTGTCGCGGTCGATCAACGCCGGCTGCCGCTCCTGCTCCATCGCCGTCTGGTCGCCGCGACGCTGCGCCGCCGACGCTGCATCCCACACGTTCGCGCCTGCCGTGACCATGCGCGGGTCGCCCATGCGCGCCGAGTTCGCGACGATCTCCTGCCCCAAGTTCGGCGAGTTCGGGTCGAGCGTCTGCTGTCGCAGCGCGTTCATCTGCTGGAACAGCGGCGCCGCATACTCCGGCATCCGGCCCTGCGCCGCCAGCGGTGCGACCTTCCGTAGAAGAATCCGCTGCGCGCCGGGAATGTCGCCCTGCTCCAACGCACCGTTGAGCCCTTGAAGGAACTGCGGGTCTTCGTCGAACACGGCGTCGATCGCATCGCGCTGCAGCACGGGTTGCGGTTCGGCCACGGCGCCGAAGAACCCGCTGACGCCCGGATCGCGGTTCGGCGAGAACGCCGCCCGACCCCGATCTACAAGCGCGTCGGGAAGCGCGAAGAGTTGCCCGACCAAGCTTTGCTCTGCCATTCGCCGCTCCTATCACCCGCCGCCGCCGCCGCCGATCAGCGGAATGTTCAGTTGCGAATTGAACCCGAACCCGGAAGCCGAACCCGAACCGAAGCGGCTCGCGCCCGCCACCTGTCCGAACAACTGCAGCCAGAAGTTTGCTTCGTCCAAGATTTTCTGACGCCGGCCACTGTCCATGCGCGCAAGATCCTCCTGCCGCAGCCCTTGCAAGGCGAGGAAGTCGTTGCGCGCCTGCGCCGCCTGCTGCGCGTCAAGCCCGATCGCGGCCAGGTAGTTGCTCGCGTTCGCAAGATCGCCCTGCAGGATGTTCGCGGCGTTGACCTGCTGCGCCTGGACGTCGAGCCCGGCCTGCTGCAGATTCGTCTGCTGCTGCCGCTCGGCGTTCGCCAGCGCCATCTGATTCTGCGCCCCGGCGTTCGCCATGTTCGCCTGCTGCTGCGCCGACTGATTCGTCAGCGCCGCCGTCTGCTCGAACCCGTACCGCTGCAGCGCCGCACGGTCGGCCGCTTCCGACGCTAGCGCCGTCCGCGTTGCCGTCTGGTCCGCCGCCTGCTTCTGCATCAGCCCGATACCTGCCGCAGACGAACCAAGCCCGGCGCCGGCGACGCCAGCCTGCAGTTGCCCGCGCTGCTCCGCTGCCTGCCGGTCGAACTCACGCGACACCGGCGCGAACTGCGACCGAAACGCCGCACGCTCGAACTGCTGGCCCGATCCATAGGGCATTTCGACCCTGGCAGCTTCGGCCGCTGTCGCCTGGGCTTGCGGCGTGGCACCGATCGACGGCGCGGAGATCTGCGTCGCGCCGACGGTTGGTGCTTCGGTGCGCTCGGGCGCCTTGCCGAACCCAAGCTCGTCGGACTGCTGCATCGTGCGCTTGTCGAACAGCGTTCGCGGCTTCGGTAGATTCCCCTGCCCGACCTGCGGCGGTCCGCCGTATCTCTCCTCGAAGCTGTCGAGGAATCCCGTGTTGAACGAGGTTCCCGACGACGACTTCGACTTGTTCTTGTTGAACCCGAATCCACCCATCAGAACAGCCCTCGCTTTCGCGGAACGTATCCTGCCGGCGCCTGCTGGCCGATGGGCACCGGCGCCGACGCGGGCTGCAGTTGCGGAAGCTGCGGGATCACCGCCGGCTGCGCCTGCCCGGCGGCCATGAGCGCCGCCGTGTCGATGCCACCACCACCCCCGCCGCCGCCGCCAGGGTCGCTTGCGAACTGCGGCGGGGCGCCGCCTGCGCCGCCTGCGCCCATCGTCGCCGCCTGCTGCGCGCCTGCCGCTGCGGCACCCGCCGGGCCACCGACGCCAACGAGCGGATTCGGGGGCGATGAGATGCGCTGTGCGGCGTTCGGTCCGCCGCCGCCCTTCGCCTTCGCGACCAAGCTTTGAAGTGCTGCGAACATCGTCACGTCCTCCCGTAGAACAGCGGCAGCGCCTCGTCGTATCGCGCCGCCCGAATCCACGGCTTGCCCTTCGCCGGTTTCCACGATCGCGCCGCCGGCGTCGGCCGCACCAGAAGCCGGTCGCCGAGGATACCTGCCGAAAGCAACGCCTTGGTGCGCCGCTCGGCGTACTCGACCGCCGGCCCAAGCCAGTCGCGCCAACGCCCCTCGGGGCAAGCCACCATCAATACGACCATCACGGCACCGCCAGCGATCGTACCCGATCGGAGAAACGCCTGTAAATCGCCCTGCATGATCGTTGCCACGTCCTCGAGGTCGCACTCGACGTAGGCAAGCCAGCACCGACCGCCGACTTCTCGGACGATCTGCCCCGCCTCGTCGAGACGGGCGAGCAGATGCGTCCACTCGACGGCGAGGTCGGGCTTCCCGGTCAGCGCCGCGCCGTCGATGGCGAGCTCTCCCGCGTGTGCCTTGGATGCGTCTTCGATCATGGCGTAGGCGTCTCCGTCGGGGTCATGGTCGGCGTCGGGGTGTGCACCCAACAAATAGCGTTTCCGCCCCCTGTGTAGCACGAAGCATCAGGAACGAGGTAGCACCCGCTCGCCGTATCGCAAAGGCCGTTCGGGTCGGGCGGGCCGCACGCCGGGAGCCCGCACTGGCAGCAATCGTTGGCCGTCCCGCGGTCCTGGTACGTCCGCACCGTCCCGTTGCACGGAAGGAACAGTCCGACCGCCGGCTCGAACCCGAACTGCTCGGGCGTGTTGTAGAGTACGCTCACCGTCCCGTTGCACGGCAGCCGCAGCACGTCGTTCGGCTCGCAGACGCGCACCGGCTCGATTCCGAACATCGACGACGTGTTGAACAGGTTGGTGCCGGGGATCGGCGTCCACGTCGGGGTCGCCGTTGGTGTCGCCGTTGGCGTCGGGGTCATGGTCGGTGTCGGAGTCGGCGGCAGATAGCAGACCTGCGGCACGAAGTAGTCCACGAAGCAGTCCGCGACCGACGTTGCCGCAGACACCACGTCGCACGCGAGCGCCACGCCGAAGTCCGCGGCGTTGATGTCCGCCGCCGTCCAGCTCTCGCCCCACAGCTCGGCGTAGCCGCCGTGGATTCGCGTCTGGTAGGCGTCGGGGTCGTTCGGGTCGGGGATCAGCGGCGGGAGATTGCCCCACGGGTCCGTGGCAGCAAGTACCGTGCCGCCCTTGACGACACGCACGT
>CALJUJ010000769.1 GCA_937975525.1 uncultured bacterium | reverse complement strand
CCGAATCCGCTCGGAGCCTGGTCGAAGGCGATCACCCAGTACAGATCGAAGTCGCGACTGAGGCCGCCGATCGAGCGATGGCCGCCTTCGATGGTGCGCGCCACGGGATCGATGGCCATCACGATGTCGCGCGCGGTCTCATCGGCGATGAGAGTGCCGGCATCGATGACGACGGCGGCGCCGGACGCCCCTTCGCCGAAAGTATACCGATGCAAGCCCGCTCTCCCCGTGGTCGTCAGCTCGGCGAGGATGTCGCCGTTGTCGAGGCGCGCCGCGTAGTAGCCCGGCTCCGCCACTTCCGACTCCTTGGCGAACGGCGAACGATAGCCGCGTTCGCGCGTCTTGTCCGGGGTGAAACCGGGGACCGGCATGAACAGCAGATTGCCGTATCCGTGAGCGCCGGTGCCGTGGAAATGGAGGTGCGAGAACCCGCGGATGATCGGGTCATCGAAGTAGTAGCCGCTGAAGTGATGGAAATCCAAGTGGAGCGGGGCGGTCGTATCCGGCGCGAGCCGCACCATCCCGAAGGGTGCGACGGCGCCGGTCACCGAGCTGCCGAAAGCGAACGCGAAGCCCCCGCTGCCGATGAAAGGATCGACGTACTGCACGTAGGGCGCCGGGGCCCACTCCGGCGCTGGCCCGCCGTGATCGTCGTCGCCGCAACCCGTGGCGAGAAAACCGAGCAGTACGAGCAGAATCAAGACGCGACCTCGATGTTGCATGGTCCTCTTCTTGTCCCGATCGCAGGCGTGGGCAAGCGATCACAGGGAAGCAGCGCGTCGAGTTGACCGACGCAGCTCGAATTGCCGCCATGCAAGACGTCCTTGCCGACGCACGTTCACGCGAATACGATTCCCTGGAACCAGCCAAAAAGGGGAAATCATGCAGACACGTCTTGCCGCCGTCGTACTGTTGCTGCTGCCGATCGCTGCGTCGGGCGTCACGCCTCGCCCAGCACCCACGGGAACCGAGGCGGAGATCTACGCGATCCACCGCCAGTTCGGCGAGGTCTGGAACCGCCATGATGCAGCTGCGCTCGCAGCGCTGTGGACGAAGACCGGAGACTACACCGAGCCGGACGGGCGCACGTACGTCGGCCGCGAGGCTCTCGAGAAGCAATTCGCGATCGAGCACGCCTCGGTCTTCAAGGACAGCCGCTTGCATCTCGTCGTCGAACGCGTGCGCATGCTCGGCCGCGGTACGGCGATCGCCGACGGATCGTACGAGCTGTTCGGCGCGCGTGATCCGACCGGCAGCGAGATCGGCTTGCGGTCGGGCTACTTCACGACGGTTCTGCGCCGGTACGACGGCGTGTGGAAGGTCGACGCGGCTCGCTTGATGCTGCCGCAGGTGTTGATCTGGCGCGAGAAGTAGGCACCGCGCCCACACGACGTGAAGTCTGCTAGCGGGATGCCGCGGCGCCGGCCTCGGCATCCCGCTGCGGTGGAACCCAACTGCCGGGCTCGTAGCGGCAGAAAGGATCCTCTGCCATTTCGTCGCCGTGCACCGCGTAGCCGCGGGCCCGGCTACCGCCGCAGGCCCAGCGAAACTCGCAGCGACCGCAGCGGCCGCGCAGCTGGTCCGCATCACGTAGCCGGTGCAGTGCCGGCGAGCCGCGGTAGATTTCGTGCAACGGCGTCTCCTTGACGCTGCCGAGGAGCGGGTGCGGCAGGAAGCCCGCCGGGAACACCTCGCCGAGGTGGGAGACGAAGATGACGCCGTTGCCGTCGCGCACCCCGAAGCCCATGCGGCCGGCCATCTTGCCGATGTCGTCGGCCGTGGCCCCTTCTTCCATGCGACGTTGAATCCAGTAGCGGCGGTAGTGTGGCGCCTCGACGGTGCCGACATGGAAAGGTGCGCTGCGGGCATGGTCGTAGACCCATGCGAACAGCTCGTCGATCTGCTCCGCCGTGGGGATGCCCAGCGCGGCGCCCCGCCCGACGGGCACCAGTTGGAACAGGCTCCAGCGACGCACCGGCGGCGAATGCTCCTCGCTGAGCAGGCGGAACATGGCCGGCACGTGCGGCAACGTAAAGGTCGTCACCGTCGTGTTCACCTGCACCGGAATGTCGCGCTCGCGCGCCCATCGCAAGGCCTGCTGCGAACGCTGAAAAGTACCGGGCACCTTGCGGAAGGAATCGTGGATCTCCGCGGTGGGCCCGTCGAGGCTGACGCCCATCGCGGCCACACCGATGGCGGCGAAGCGATCGACCACCTCCTCGGTGAGCGTCGGCGTCGTCGACGGTGTGATCGCCAGGGGGACGTGGGCGGCCCGCGCATACTCCATCAGCTCGAACAGGTCGGAGCGCTTCATCGGGTCGCCACCGGTGAGGATGAGCACGCTGCCGAGCTCCTTGACGCTGTCGATCAGCGCCTTCCCCTGTGCCGTGGTGAGCTCGCCCGGATGTAGCTCCGGCTGGGCACTCGCCCGGCAATGCTCGCAACTGAGATCGCAGGCCTGGGTCATCTCCCAGTACACGTTGCGAGGCGCGTGCTCATAGACGTACCCGGGGAACGTCGTGCCTACCCTGCGTGGATGAATCGACATCGATGCGATCTCCTCAAAAGGCTTTCGGCAAGCCGAGGCCGCGTTCGGCGAGATAGCTCCACAGCATGTTGTTGAAGACGAAGACCATGCTGTCGCGAATCTTTCGCTCGACGTGCACCTCGCTCGCCAGCGCCCAGCCGCCGAATGCCGTCATCGTCGCCCGCGCCGTCTCCCAACTCGCCTCCGACGCGAGCAGTTTCGCCATCGCCGAGCGCGGGCCCGCATCGGCGCCCGCAGCGACGACCCGGAGGGCGTCCCAGCGCATGAGGTCGGCGGCTTCGACACGCGCATAGGCCTGCGCCAGCGGGTACTGGACCCCCTGATTGGATCCGATGATGCGGCCGAAGGTGACGCGCTCCCGAGCGTGCGCGAGGCTGGTGTCGAGAAGGAAGCGTGCGTTGACGATGCACTCCGCCGCGGCGTAGATGCGGCGCGGCGCGAAGCCCTTCATCAAGCAGGCCAGACCCTGGCCGACCGCACCGACGCGGGCCGTGTCGGCCACGCGCAAGCCGTCGACGAACAACGAAGTGGTCAGCCGGTTGACGACCATCTCGACCGGGCGCAGCTCGATCGCGTCGCCCACCTCTTCGCGGTCGAGCAGAAAGACCGTGGGCCCTTCGTCCGTATCGACCAGCAGGAGCAAGAGCCGAGTGTGCTCGGCGAGCGAAATGAACACCTTCTGCGCATCGAGGATCCAATGATCCCCGTCGCGCCGGGCGCGGCTCTTGAGGGCGCGCATGTCGGCGCCGCTGTCGGATTCGGTCGCCGCAACCGCGAGGCAGCGAATGGCACCCGACGCGATG
>CALJUJ010000768.1 GCA_937975525.1 uncultured bacterium | reverse complement strand
CCCATGGAAGCTTCAGCGCCTGCCGCCCCAGCCGGGAACTGGTCGAAACACGCCGATGCATCGAGCTTCGACGGCACCTTGCCGCGCCTGATGGAGCCCGAGCTGCTGATGCCGTCGCAGTTCTTCGACCGCTTTCGCGGCTCGTCGATTCTCGAAGGCGAGCGCCGACTGATGCTCGCGGTGCTCGAGGATGCCGTCGCTTGTTTTCAGAAGTACGCCGGCGCCCAGCGTCCGCGCGCCCAGCGCCTGTACCGCGAGGCGGAAGAGTGGTTTCTCGACACGGACGACACCTGGCCCTTTTCGTTCGAGGCCGTGTGCGTCGTGCTCGGCTACGATGCGAGCTACGTGCGCCAACGCCTGATGGACTGGAAGGACCAACTCCTCGCCCAGGCCCCCGAAGACCGAGGGCGCATCGGTCGTGTGCGGCTGCGCGCCGCCCGCCGGCACAAGATCCTCCCGTTCGTCCCGCGCCGCCGCAACAAGAAGGCGGCCACGGAAACTGCCGTCGCCTGACGCTACCTCAGCGTCTCCTCCCCGGGGTGGGGGGCCGTGAGCCCTCCACCCCAACCCCTGCAAAGCTCGTAGAAGCAAATTGCGCGACCCCGCCGTCGTTGGTAAGGTTCGCCCCGATCACGGCGGATCCGCCCGAATGAGCTTGACTTTTCGGGACCCGTGGTGGTGATGTACGTCCTCGTGACGAAGGAGCTTGCATGAACCGAGTCGGTACTCTGCGGTGGGGCGGATGGGTGGTGGCGTACGCGCTCGTGGGCGCCCTGGCTCTCGGATCGACCGGCTGCGGTAGCGATGGAGCGACCGAGGTGAGCCCGCGCGGTTCCTGCCTGGTCGAGCCAGGTGAGCCGATTCCCGTCGGCTGCCTCCCCGAGCTCGTCGGCAAGATCACCGGGATCGTCTTCGCGCCGAACGGAGTCTACGCTGCCGCCGACAGCTGGTGGCAGCTCCCGTTCTCGATCGCCTCGCGGGCCTACGCGTTCTTCAACGTCGAGCCGGTGGGGATCGGCGTCGAGGTCGCGCTCTCGGAGGTCACCAACCAGGACGCCGCCGACGGCAAGATCGACTTCCCGCAGCCTCTGGTGCAATTCGCGCTGACCAACGCCGACGGAATCTACGAGATCGAGAGCCGTGTCGCCGACGAGATCGACCGCTGCCGCCTCCTTCTTTCCGTGGGCAGCGCCCGCGGCGGTGATCTGTCGCGATCTTTCGTCTACGCAAACAACGTCAACATCGACCCGGCGAGCGAAGCGGTCGTGCGCCTCGTGCTGCGCCGCATCAACCAGACGCGACTCGAGCTGTGCGACTTCAGCCCCGAGGGCCTGCGCCTGATCACGCGCGAGGCGGAGAAGGCGGCGGTCATCGCCGAAGGCGCGAACGTCGAAGAGGTCAATGACGATGCCTTCACGCTGGTCAGCCGCGATTGTGACGTGCTGCGCCTCATCGAGGCGGTGACCCAGATCCCCTACGATCCGCCGATCCGCGAGACCGACCGTGGCGACTGCGAGGTTTTGCTCTGAGCGACCGCTCGATCACCATCGCCGCGACCGTGGTCGGCGGCGACACGAACAAGAAGGGCCGTCCCTGAAGATCAGGGGCGGCCCTTCTTACGTTCGTACGCCAATCGCGGCCGACCGCTGCGCTGGGACTACGAGCGAACCTGGTCGCGTAGGGCTGCGGGCAGAACGTCGAGCAGCTCGGCCGGGGTGGCAGGCTCGTCGCGGTTCTGCATGGCGGCCATGAAATCGGAGTGGGTGAGCTCGCTACTCTTCCACTCGGCGAACGATTCCCACGCTTCGCCGAGCGCGGCGCGACGCAAGAGCCGGACCGTTTGCTGGTCCTCGGCGAGGGCGACGGCGCCAAGCTCGCTCGGGGTCATCGCGAACAGAACGTAACCGGGTTGGCGGACGGTGACGAAGTACATCGGTGGATGCCTCACGCCGCCGGCTGCCGCGTCAGACACGTGCCGAGGGCGCCGTGACGGGTGCCGCGCGAATAGCTCACAATTTGCATGCCCTTGGTCCCGAAGCCGCCCACCTGCAGCCAGCCACCGTCCTCGGTGCGCGACGACGTCCAGTCCCATGTCTTCTCGAGCAGTCGGCGTTTGCGCGCGGCGAAGACGATGACCGTATCGTACACGGCTTCCACCACGGTCCGGCGCCGTACGCCGACGTCGCCCAGGCCACTCTCCGCGAGGTGCTTGCCGAGCATTTCCTCCTGCTCGTCGAAGGACAGATTGAGCGTGGGCGGCAGGACGTCGGTGCTGATCAGCGCCCACCCCGTCGTGCACGTGTCGAGGTCGGCGATCGGTTCGAGCAAGATGCCCCACTCGTTCTTGAGGGCGTAGCCCGCGCCCTTCAGCAGGCCCGACTCGAAGCACTGCGGGAATCGTTCGGTGAGGGCCGCGATCGTCAGCCGTGCACCGCCCGCCGTCGCGGTGCGGAAGATCAGCAGATCGCCTTCCTTCTTTGCGGCCTGCAGTTCGGCCTCGGAGTAGGGCACCGGCGGCGCGGAATCGGGCTTGCTTCCCAAGGCAGCTTCGACGTCGGCAGGGCCAATGCAGTCGTCGCCGAGGAGCGAGCGCGCTTGTTCGTGGGTCAATGACATGAGCCGCCGGTCTACAACGAAGACAGCGCTCGACTCAACCCTGAGGCTGCTCGTGGGTCAGCGGAGCCACAGGAGAATGACGGCCCCGGCGAAGATCCGGTAGTATCCGAACCAGCGGAAGTCGTGGGTGCGTACGTAGGAGAGAAAGAGGCGTACGACGATCATCGCCGACAGGAACGCGGTCACGAACCCGGCGGCGAAGGGCAGGATGTCCGCCAGGCGGAGATCGTCGAGTGCCTTGAGCAAGCTGTACAGCGAGGCCGCAAACATCGTCGGAATCGCGAGGTAGAAAGAAAACTGCGTCGCCACGGGCCGGTCGAGTCCGGCGAGGAGTCCGCCGATGATCGTGGCGCCTGCACGCGACACGCCGGGGACCAGGGCGCAGATCTGGGCGATGCCGACCCATAACGCTTGCCGCCACGAGACCGATTCGATGCGCTCGGCGGTGAACGGCCAATGCCAGCGCTCGACGACGAGAATGACCACACCTCCGAGGATCAAAGCGATGCCGACCGTCGTCGGGTTGAACAGGGCAGCCTCGATCGCGTCGGCGAGAAACCACCCGACGATGGCGGCCGGAACGAAGGCCAGCGCGACCTTGGCGAGCAGATCGCGTTCGGGGCCAGCGGCGGCGCGCGCGCGCTTCGCGGTGTCGCGCAAGGGTGCACGAAAATCCCAGACGACGGCGAGTATCGCGCCGAGCTGGATGAACACCTCGAATGTCCCGCGCGATCGCTCGGGGAAGTCGATCAGGCTCGCGGCAACGATCAGATGGCCGGTCGAAGAGACCGGCAGGAACTCCGTGACGCCCTCGACGATCCCGAGCACGACCGCTTTCAACAACAGCAGCATCGCCTTTCCCAATCCGTCCGCCTCGACGCGGCGAGCGCCAGTCGCTAAGACATTTCCGCGTGGCGCGCAACATGACGCCGCGCCGCGAGGAGAATCGCATGCCGGTCCGTGCCGTATTTCTCGACGTCGGGTGGACGCTCGCCTACCCGCAACGATCGATTTGGGAGATCTTCAGCGACATCTGCCGCGAGTTCGGCGTCGACGTCGCCCCCGAGCGATGCGAGTCGGTCATCGGCACGTTGCGTCGCGACCTGCACGCGCACCAAGAAGCCTCGTTCCGCGAGGGGGCCAGCTACAGTGACTCCGACGAGGAGTTCGCCGGCGGATTCGCGCAGATGGGAGAGGTCGTGCTCGGCCACTTTGGGGTCGACGCACCGGCGGCCGAGTTCAATCGCCGTTTTCTGAGCGCGTTCTGGACCGAAGGAAACTGGCGCGCCTTCCCGGACACGCTGGAGGCCATCGATCTCCTGAAGGAGCGGGGAGCGCGCGTCGGCGTGCTGTCGAATGCTCCGACCAATCTCCCGGCCTTCCTGGCACAGCTCGGCATCGCTCCACGCCTCGATTTCGCCGTCGTCTCGGCGAGCGAAGGCTTCCGCAAGCCCGATCGCCGCATCTTCGCTCGCGCCGTCGAGCGCGCCGGCGTCGCGCCGGAAGACGCGATTCACGTCGGCGACATGTATCTCGAGGACGTTCTCGGAGGACGTGCAGCCGGCGTTCGGCCGCTGCTCATCGAGCGCGGCGAACACTCGCTCTTCCCGAGCTTTCCTGAGTCGCACGGCCGCGACGTGGCGCCCGGCGACGTCGTCCGCAACCTCCACGACGTGATCGAACGCTACGACTCCTTCGCCTGAAGCCGCGTCTCGCCGGCTCGAGAGCTTGCACCTTCGCTGAATTTTCGCTACGTGGCCTCCATGTCCGTAGGGGTAGTGGGGAGGTTCACGTGACGCTGACGAAGCGACAGAAAGAGTTTCTCGACTTCATCTCGGCCTTCATCGACGAGCACGGCATCGCGCCGACGCTCGAGGAGATCGGCGAACACTTCGAGCTCAACTCGCTCGCGACGGTGCACAAGCACCTGGCCAACCTCGAATCCAAAGGGCTGATCCGCCGCAAGTGGAACTTCAGCCGCGCCATCGAGCTCGTCGACCCGCGAGCACGACCCGGAGCCGTCGATCTTCCCTTGCTCGGCTACGTCGCCGCAGGGGCGCCGATCGAAGCCGTCGAAACCGACGACTCGTTCGTCGTTCCCGAGCAGCTGCTGGGGCGCGGCAGCTCGTTCGTGCTGCGCGTGAAGGGCGACTCGATGATCGACGACGGTATCTGCGACGGCGACTACATCGTCGTCGAGCAGCGGGACCGCGCCGCCAACGGCGAG
>CALJUJ010000767.1 GCA_937975525.1 uncultured bacterium | reverse complement strand
GCGCTGCTGGCCGCCGACGAGGAGGGTCGCGAGGCGATCATCGCTTTGCTCCGTGGTGCGCTCGGCAGCAGCGACACGGTCAGCATGCATCACGGGCATCACCCCGAAATCACCCTGGTCGGCAGCGACCGAGCCGAGGGCATCTGGCTGCTCGAGGACTACTTGATCTTCCGCGAATCGGGGATGCGCCTGCACGGTGGCGCGATCTACCGTGATCGCTACGCGCGCATCGCGGGAGACTGGAAGATCGCCCACACCGGCTATGTCCGTCTGTTCGAAGAAATCGCCCCCCAAGCGGAATCGAGCCGCTGGAAGTTGACCAACTTCGGCGCGCACCTGGCGCCGGCCCATCGATGACGCGCTCGGGCAAGCCGCCGGCGACCCCGACGGGCTGGGAGCAGGAGGTCGCTGCCATCGCCGAGCGGCGCCGACGCGCCGAAGAGCTCGGGGGCGCCGACGGCGTCGCTCGCCAGCACGCCGCGGGGCGATGGACGATTCGCGAACGAATCGACCGGCTGATCGACCCGGGTAGCTTCTGCGAGCAGGGACCGATCGCCGGGCATGCCGAGCTTGCGGAAGACGGATCGCTGGCCTCGTTCACACCCGCGAACTACGTGCTCGGATTGGCAGGCATCGACGGGCGCCTGTGTGCCGTCGGTGGCGAGGACTTCACCCAGCGCGGTGGCTCGCCGACGCCGGCCGGTCTGCGCAAGAGCGTCTACGCCGAGGATTTGGCACTGCGCTATCGTGTCCCGCTGGTCCGCTTCCTCGAGGGCGGCGGGGGCAGCGTCGGCGGGACCAAGCGCGGCCGCGGTGACGCCGGTGGCGACCCCGTGTACAGCCGCGCGCGCTTCGCATCGATCGCCGAGGCCATGGCCACCGTTCCTGTGGTCTCCGCCGCGGTCGGACCGGTCGCCGGCTTCCCGGCGGCTCGCCTCGCGGCTTCTCACTTCTCCTTGATGGTGCGCGGCACGGCACAGGTCATGGTCGCCGGGCCAGCCATCGTCGAGCGCGCCCTCGGCGACGCCTGCAGCAAGGAGGAGCTCGGCGGCGCAGCCGTGCATGCAGCGAGTGGCGTCGTCGACAACATCGCCAGCAGCGAGCGCGAGGCATGCCAGCAGATCCGCACCTTCCTCGGCTACCTTCCCGGCAACGTCTGGGAGCGCGCACCGCACCGTCCCGGCGCGGACGACCCGCTGCGTCAGCAGGAAGAGCTGCTGTCGCTGGTGCCACGCGATCGCCGGCGCGCGTACGACATGCGCCAGCTCATCTGCCTCGTCGTCGACGACGGGTCCTGGTTCGAAATCGGGGCCACCTACGGTCTCGGGCAAATCGTGGGTCTCGCACGACTGGACGGCCACACGGTCGGCGTGCTGGCCAGCGACCCCAACCACTATGCCGGTGCGATGAGTGCCCTGGGCGCGCAGAAGTACCGGCGCTTCATCGACCTGTGCGATACGTTCCACCTGCCGATCGTCAGCTTTGTCGACGAGCCGGGTTTCATGATCGGCCGCGAGGCCGAGGCACAGGCCACGATTCGCCACGGCACCTCGCTACTCTTCGCGGTGATGCAGAGCACGGTTCCCTGGGCATCCGTGATCGTGCGCAAGACCTACGGCGTCGCGGCGGCGGCACACTTCGGGAGGGATGCGTACGTCGTCAGCTGGCCGTCGGCAGAAGCCGGGGCGCTACCCGTCGAGGGCGGAGTCGCCGTCGCGTTTCGCCGCGAGATCGCCGCGGCGGCGGACCCGGAGCAGCGCAGGCGCGAGCTCGAAGAGGCCTTCGCCGGAGGACGGTCGCCGTTTCCACGTGCGGAAGCGTTCGGCGTTCACGACCTCATCGATCCGCGGACGACTCGTCCCCTGCTCTGCGAATGGGTGGCCTGCATTCGTCCGTTGATCGACTCGCAACTCGGACCGCGAACGTACGCGATCCGTCCCTGAGCAACGCCGGGAATCGACGAGTCCGACGTCCCGCGGCACCGAACATCCACTTCCCGGATCGTCGCTCGCTCGGTCAGCGACACTGCAAGGTCGTTCCCGGACGATTGAGCCTACAGGCGGCGGCGGGCTCGCTCGCGTAGGCGGTGCTCGCGCAGCGCCCGCCACTTCCGGAACCGTCGAGACCGATGCGCAGCACCGCCGGCAGGTCGGCGGCGGACACCTCCAGGTCGGGCACCTCCGCCGCCAGGACGAGTTGCAGCTCGCCCGGATGTCGCGGCGAACGATCGCGCAAGCGCAGTTGGGTGACGCCACCGACCGAGGCGTCGCTGCGGTCGGTGTAGCGCCACAGGTCGCCGCGACGGTTGACGCGCCAGCCACGCCGCTCCTCGCGCGTCCAGCTCCCTCCGGGAACGACGGCGTCGAGCCATGTCGTCGAACCGATCTCGAGCCGCACGGCGATGCCGTCGGCATCGGGCGCGAGATCCCCTGCGTCGCGCAGCGTCGCCTTGAAGGTCACCTTGGCATCGCGTCGTGGATGCCCGATGCGCGTGACGCGTAGGCGCGGCCGCTCGAGGACGACATCGAGGAAGCACGTATCGTCACGATCGCAGAGCCCGTCCGCATCGACGTCGACCAGGGTGCAGTTCGCGCTGCAGCACCCATCGCTGCCATTGGCGGGGCCTGCATCGCACTCCTCGGCGCAAGCGGAATCGAGCACGCCGTCGCCGCAGCGCCCTGCCACGGGCAGACAGGTCCCGGAACGACACTCGGCGACAGTGCACGCGTCGCCGTCGTCGCAAGCAACGCCGTCCGCCGCGACCGGATCGCTGCACGCACCCGTCGCCGGGTCGCAACTTCCGACCTCACGGCAGGGACCGGAAGCCGGGCACGAGCGTGGCACGCCACCGACGCATTCGCCGGCAACACAAAGATCGACGGTGGTGCAGGCGTCTTCGTCGTCGCAAGACGTTCCTTCGGGTCGCGCCTGGGCAAAGCAGGTGTCGGCCGATTCGTCGCAGGTCCCTACGTGGCAGGCGCCGTCGTACGTCGAGCAATCGCGCGGCACACCGTTGCAGGCACCCGCCTCGCAGCGATCGCCGACGGTGCAGTACAGACCATCATCGCAAGGCTCGGAATGCGGTGGGTGCACGCAAGTACCACTGCCGTCGCAAACGTCGCCGGTGCAGGCATTGGCATCTTCGGCGCAGGCACTGCCTGCGGCTTCGAACGAACAGAATCCGGAGCAGCAGTCACCGGCGAACCGGTTGCCGTCGTCACACTGCTCGCCGGCGCCGACGACGCCGTCGCCACAACCGCTCTCCGGCAACGTGACGATCCGACCGGCGGCGCGTATCGACTCGTAGTAGGCGCCGCCCGGATAGTGTGTACCGGATACCTTCGCGTCGATCGCATCGCCCAGCCACGTCGTGACCAGCGCCTGTAGGATCGTCACGTTCTCGGATTGCGGGCTGCCGCAAAACGCGGTGCACAAGAACCCGGTCGAGGCCCCTTCCGCATCGCAGTGCGAACCCGAGGTGAGGCGCACCCCGACGAACGGCTCGGACGAGCCCGCAAGCAGCGCGTTCGTTCCGTTTGCGGACGAGTTGCACGTGTACGGCGGTGACGAGATCGTGCGTATGGGGAGGCCGGCCGACGCGACCACGGGCACTCCGGCGGCAATGAGGGCGCTGCCCACCGCCTCCACCGGGTCGAGCACGACGAGACCAGCGAGGTCGGCTGCTGCTTGCGGGTGGTTCTCGACGAGTTGCCGGGCGACGTGCACCGCCGATCCCGCGCCCGCCGAATGGCCGGTGAACGCGTAGCGCACGGGCAACGCATCCAAGCTCACCCCGGCGGCCTGCGCCGCGGCTCGCGCCGACCCGAGCAAGGGTCCCTGCGGCTGCGCACGGTCGAGGAAGACGCGCGCGAAGTCGGCGAGGAAGCCTTCGTTGCTCATCGCACACCCGAGATTGCCGGGAGCGAGCGAGGTGGCAAAGACGACGAAGCCGGCCTCGGCGAGACGGGTCGAGAGATCGACGAATTGATCGTTGGCGCGACTGAAGCCGTGCTGGACCCAGACGAGGCCCCGATCGGGATTGGGAACCGGGAAGTACCAATCGGTCGGCACGTCGGTGCCGTTCGTTCCACAACCTACTACGAGATCCGACGTCGCCGTACGTACTTCTCCACTGGCTACCGCAGCGCTGGCGAGTAGTGCGACCACCGCCGCAACTCGGCCCAAGGTCCCCATGTCCATTCCTGGTCCCTCCCTGGCCGACTGCGTAGCACGACTCCGCAATCGCCTTCCAGGCGGATGTTGCGGGACGACCGGGCGCGGCGAACTACGCTCGCTCGTGGGGCATCACCGAAATCGAACGGCCCTCGGCCGTCAGGGAGCCACCTCGCAGGGAAACGGCTGAACGCCGGGCACGGCGGTCGCGAAGTCGCCTTCCTCGGCGCGATCGACGACCTCGTCGGGCCGGGCGATGGCATCGGCGATCCAGTCGCGCATGGCGATTCCGTCGACCTCTCCGCGCCAGAAGCTCGGGAAGAGCGAGACCACGTGCTGGCTCCGTGCGGCTTCGCTCGTCAGGTACCAGTGGAGCCCGGGGAGATCCTTGGTCTCGCAGTAGGCCCGGCGCATCGTGTTGATGAACAGCGGCTCGCTGG
>CALJUJ010000766.1 GCA_937975525.1 uncultured bacterium | reverse complement strand
GTTCGGGCATCGATCCGGCGACGGTTGGGCAGGTGGTGGGGGGCTGCGTTTCCCAGGTGGGCGAGCAGTCGTTCAACATCGCCCGCACCGCCTGGCTCTCCCAGGGCCTGCCGATGGAGGTCGCCGCGACGACGGTCGACAGCCAGTGCGGCTCCAGTCAGCAGGCGACCAGCCTCGCCGCGGGCCTCGTCGGCGCCGGCATCGAGGACGTCGTGCTCGCTTGCGGCGTCGAGATGATGACGCGGGTGCCGCTCGGCGCGAACATGAAGGGCGGCTCGCCGTTGTCGGCGAGCTACGGCGAACACTACGCCTACGCCTCGCAGTTCCAGGGCGCGGAGATGATCGCGCAGGAATACGGCATCACCCGCGAGGACACCGACCGCTTCGGGTTGCGCTCGCAGCAGCTGGCCCAGCAGGCCTGGGAGGAGGGCCGCTTCGCGCGCGAGGTGGTCCCGGTGCAAGCGCCGGTGCTCGGCGAGGACGGCAGTCCGACCGGGGAGATGCACACCGTCGAGCGCGACCAGGGCCTGCGCGCCACCGCGCTGGAGAAACTGGCCACGCTGAATTCGGTCGAGCCCGGCGGGGTCCACACCGCCGGCACATCGTCGCAGGTCTCCGACGGCGCCGCCGCGGTGCTGCTCGCCTCGCCCGCCGCCGCCGAGCGGCTCGGCCTGCGCCCCCGCGCCCGGATCGTCACCACCACGCTGGTCGGCGTCGACCCGGTCACCATGCTGAAGGGCCCGATTCCGGCTACCGAGAAGGTGCTCGCGGCGGCCGGACTGGACATCGACGCGATCGACACCTTCGAGGTCAACGAGGCCTTCGCTTCGGTCGTGCTCGCCTGGCAGAAGGCCTGCGGACCGAAGGCGGAGCGGGTCAACCCGAACGGCGGCGCCATCGCCCTTGGGCATCCGACCGGCTGCACCGGCGCCCGCCTGATCACGACGGCCCTGCACGAGCTCGAGCGCACGGGTGGGCGCTACGGTCTGATCGCGATGTGCTGCGGCGGGGGACTCGGCACCGGCACCATCATCGAGAGGATCTGAATGCCTGCCGAACCGGACGGCGACGCGGCGCGCCACACCGAAGGGCGGCTGGCGACGCGCTTCCAACACGCCCTCGCGGAAACGCGGAAAGCGCTCGGCGGTCACGCCAGCCTCCTGCCCAGCGGCCGCATCGCCCGCTTCGATGCGCTGATCGCCGACTTCGACAAGCGCCGCATCCGCATCGCCGTCTACGGCGAGGTCAAGGCCGGCAAGTCGACGCTGGTGAACGCGCTCGCCGGCGCCGACCTGACGCCCGCGTCGTTCGGTCCGTTGACGTCGGCTCCGGTACGCATCACGTACGGCCCGCAGACTGCCTGGAGCGCCGGCGGCAAGAGCTACGCCTCGGTCGACGAGTTGGCGGCGGCGCTGGTGAGCGAAGCAACCGACGAGGTGACGATCACCACCGATCTCGACCTGCTCCAGCTCGGCGGCCAGGTCGATCTCGTCGACACCCCGGGGGTGGGCAGCGAGGACCGCTTCGACGAGATCAGCGCCCAGGCGTTGCGCACGCTCGACGCGGTGATCCTCGTAGTGCGCTACCCGGCGCTATTCACGCGCTTCACGCGCCACTTGATGGCGAGCCTCGAGGAGGACATCGGCAAGCTGCTCGTGGTCTGGAACATGGATGGCGCATGCGACGATCTCTCCGGCGAAGAGCGCGAGCGCTATCTCGAGGACCTGCGGCGCAAGGTGGCCGGAGCGCACGAGCTCTACGCCGTCGACGCGCGACGGGCCCTGGCCGCGGCGCGGGACGACGATGCGGAAGGCCGCCGCGCCAGCGGGCTGGCGGACCTGATCGACGGGATCAGCCGCTATGCCACCTCGGATCGACGCGTCGGCACTGCCGTCCGTGAAGCGGCCAAGCGTGCGGAGAAGTGGATGCGCCAGGCCGACGAAGCACTGCGCAAGCGCCAGGCGGCGCTGGAATCCTCGCTGATGGAAACGCAGCGGCAGTTGCAAGCGCTGCGCGAGGACGCCGAGCAGCGGGCTGCGGCCGAACGCCAGGGCCTCGACGACTTCCTGGCGACCGTCGCCACCACGCGGGCGGCTTTCGCCACCGCGGGCGAGTCGGCGCTGACCGCCTACCGCAAGCAGCTACGCAAGGTGCGGCGCCGCTGGATTCGCAAGGGCGATGCCGACGCCCTCGCCGCCGAGGTGAGCAGCGCCGGCCACGCCTACGCCGACGCGATCGAGAAAGCGCTGCGCGAAGCGACCGACGCCTTTCACGGGGCGGCAGAGGCGTTTGCGACGCGCGTGACCACGGCACCGCGCGAGCGCATCGTTCCTTCGGTCGCAGAGCTCGGCCCCGAAGACCGCCTCGTCCGTGCGACCGAGGGGCGACTACGCCGCACGCGCCGGGCCCTGCGCCGGCGCTGGTACCTGCCCGGTTTCGAGCAGCTCTATCACGAGATGATCGCCGCGGAGGTCGACACCCAAAGGGCTTGGATCGACGACGCGGCGCGCAGCGCCGAGGGTGCCGCCAGCGCCACGCTCGACGCCAAGCTCGCCGAAATCGAGGCGAGCAGCGCGGCGGCGGCGGAGCAGCTCGCCCGCGAGCGCCGGCTCGCGGAAGAAGAGAGCGAGCTCGAAGCCCTGCGTCGCGACGTGCCGATCGTGGCCGAGCACCGCGCCGGGATCGCCGCATTGGGCGCCGCGGCCCGCGCGAGCTAGTCGAAGATCGCCATCACCTCGCGCACCGCGTCGAGCTGTCCGGCGCCGGTGGATGACGGAACCAGGATCGGCGTACGCAGGCCGGTGGCGTACCAGGCCTCGACACCAGCGCGCACCTCGCTCGCGCTGCCGAACAACGTGCAGTCCGCCAGCCAGGCGTCGCTCATCAGATCGGGGATGCGGTCGTGCTCGCCGCGCTCGATGGCGCCACGAATCGCCTGCATTTCCTCCTCGTAGCCAGCCTCGATCCAGTAGTTCTGGTAGTTCGGCAGCATCACGTAGCCGGTCAACGTCTTGCGCATGACGGCCGCCGCGGCGCTGCGGTCGTCGCTGACGCAGGTCGGGATCATGTTGCCCGTAAAGAACGCGGCGTCGCCGGCGCGATCACCGATAAACGACAACGACGTCGCCAGATGCGAACGCGCCGCGTTGGCCCACACCGCGCCGTCGCCGATCTCGGCGGCGAGCCGCACCATCTTCTCGCGCAGCGTCGCCAGCACGATCGGGGGTAGGTCGCCCCAGCGCTGCGCGCCCTTGCGCAGCTGGGCGACGAACTCGCGGACGTCGCGCAGCGGCTTGCCGGTGGCCAGGCCCATGCGGCGGTTGACCGGATCGTGGCTGATGCCGATTCCGAAGCGGAAGCGGCCGCCGCTGAGCTCGTGGAGCAGGGTCGCCGTCAGCGCGTAGTCGTGCGGGTGTCGCGTGTAGATGTTGGCGATCGCGGTGCCGACGACGAGCGTATCGGTACGCAGCGCCATCGCCTCGCACAGGCCGACGCCATCACCGAAGCTCGGGCAATAGACACCGGCGAAGCCACGGCGTTCGATTTCGACGGCCAGCTCGAGCGTCGCGTGACGGCGCCCGCGCATCGCCGCCAGGCTCAATGCGGGTTTTGGGTTCATGGCGGCAAGGTACGGATCCGCCGCGCTGCCGGCAAGGCCGCCGCCGTAAGGCCATGGCGCAACTGCCAGGGTCTGCAACCGTGCCACGGTGGAATCCTTGCACGTTCACCACGACCGCAGAGCAGCTCCGCCGAATCGGTCGGATCGGCGACCATGCGTCCTTGGCACGCGTCGTGCTGATTGTAGAGTTCAGTTCGCGATCGAAAGGAGGTTTCGAGGAACACGGAATCCAAACGTTTCGGTTGAAGATGCGGCTCTCGACCGCGTCATTACGAACCAGAATCCGCGCTCGACGGCGTTGACCTCACCCGCCCTCCCCCCAAACGGTGTCCGACAGCGGCGGCGGGCTCGGATTCGCTACAAGCCTGCGTTTCCCCCTCACGCAGGCCATGAAGAAGCCCCTGTTGGCTCGTCTCATCCGCCCTCCCCCCACGGTGTCCGGACGAGCCAAGCAGGGGCTCTTCATTTCTAAAGCCAACGATCTAGCCCCGGAGTGCCAGAGATCCGCGCTCTAGCGGCCGCCGTCCCGGCGGTACGGGGCGGGGCCTGCGCTGGCCCAACCCGCCGAGACGGCGGGCGCTACAGAGAAGGCCCGCCCTGCCGACCGACCTTGACTCGACACCTGAATTTCCGCAGCGTTGCGAGATCAACGGCGCCCGCGCGCCCACGCCAAGGAGCCCCACCGTGCCCGACGCGCCCTTCTACCTCCCGGTCGGCGACGAGATCGACATCTTCACCGCCGCCTACCAGTGCCGCCTTCCGATCCTCCTCAAGGGCCCCACGGGGTGCGGCAAGACGCGTTTCGTCGAGCACATGGCGCACCGTCTGCGCCACGGCCCCGAAGCGCCGCGCGACCGCGACGAGCAAAGCGACGTGATCACCGTCGCCTGCCACGAGGACCTCACCGGCAGCGACCTCGTCGGTCGCTATCTGATCAAGGGCGACGAAACCATCTGGATCGACGGGCCGCTGACCCAGGCCGTGCGCGGCGGCAC
>CALJUJ010000765.1 GCA_937975525.1 uncultured bacterium | reverse complement strand
GCAGCCCTGGAAATCGTCGCAGGTGACGGCGGCTGCCGAGCCGACGCCGAGCCAGACGAATAGAGCGAATCCGATCAACGTTGTCTTGGTTCCCATGACGTACCCCCAGAGCTCCGAGCCGACGATTCGGCTACGGGCGATTCGAGCAAGAAACGGATCGAAAGGGAACGGCCGCTGCCGGGCGGTTGGTGTGTCTCGTTCGGGTATCCGTCGGGGCACGAGGGAACAGCGCAATCGGTCGCGAAGCTGGCGCGGCATGCACGCGCTCGCCGATAACCGGCGGCGATCGACGTGAGCGCCGGTTTCCCGGCTCGCTGTGAGTGCGCCTACGGCACGGCCGAACCGCGCCCGGCCGCATTCGCCTCCGTCGTCCGCACCTCGACCTCGTTCTCCAGCGTACGGTGCACCGGGCACTTGTCGGCGATTTCCAGGAGCCTGGCGCGTTGTTCCTCGGTCAGGGGCCCGGCGAGATCGATTTCGCGGTCGATTCGGTCGATCTTGCCCTTCTCGGTTGCGCAGCTTGCGCAGTCCGCCGCGTGGATCTTGGCGTGGCGCAAGCGAACGGTAACCCGTTCCAAAGGGATTTCCTTGCGCCCGGCGTACATCCGCAGCGTCATGCTCGTGCAGGCGCCGAGTGCGGCGAGAAGCAGGCCGTACGGGGTCGGTCCGCCATCTCGGCCACCAACGCTCGGCGGCTCGTCGGCGCGCAGCGCGTGCCGGCCGGCGGCGATCGACTGGACGAACGGTCCCTCGCCCGACTCCTCGACGACCACCTCTTCGGCGTCGCTCGCACGAGGCGCTGCGGACAGGGGCGGCAAGAACCGAATTGCCCACGCGGCGATCACCTCGGCGGCATAGGCCGCGTCGGCTTGCCGCGTCAGCAGGTGGTCGGCGTCGTCGAGCGAGACGAAGCTCTTCGGATGGAGCGCAGCCTCGAAGATCCGCGCCGCGTGGGTGATGCCCACCTGTTGATCGAACGGTGCGTGCATCACCAACAACCCGCGCCGTAGGTTGCGGATCGATGCTTCGATCGGCGACGCCGCGAGGTCGTCCAGGAATTGCTTGCGAATCCGGAAGCGGCGCCCCGCGAGCTCGACCTCGGCTTCGCCCTGGGCCTCGATCTCCGCGCGTTGCTCCGTGAACATTCCGGCGACGTGCTCGGGGTCGCTCGGGGCGCCGATCGTGGCGACGGCCTTCACTTCCTCGATTTGCGCCGCCGCCGCCAGAACGGCGGCTCCGCCGAGACTATGCCCGACGAGAATCGAGGGCGCCTCGAGCTCGGCGCGCATCCAGTTCGCGGCGTGGATCAGGTCCTCGATGTTGGAACGAAACGTCGTGTTCGCGAAGTCGCCCTGCGAGTTGCCGAGGCCGGTGAAGTCGAAGCGGAGAACCCCGATCCCCCGGCTGGCGAGCTCGGCGGCAATCCTTCGCGAGGCGACGAAGTCCTTGGAACAGGTGAAGCAATGGGCGAACAGCGCCCAACCGCGGATCGCGCCTGCGGGGCGATCGCTGCTGTTTTAGATGGCGAGGGCGAGAACTCAGAGCTGCACGCTTACCCTACGCGGCACTGTGCCCATCCGCGCCGCGCGCCGGCGGGGCTGTCGAGGCGCGCGGCGAGCAAGCCGCCGCCCGAACCGGTGAACTCGATACGGCCGTTCATGCTGCGGCACTCTCCACCGTCCCCCGGAAGCGAGCAAGGGCGGACGTCTGACGTGTCCCGCCATGGCTGCAGGGATCAGGGGTCAGGGTTCGGGGTTCGACGGTGCTGGTCGTGGACACGCGTGGGAGGTTGGTGACGGCGAGTCTGGCTACGCTGCGCCGGGGAGGGTTTCGAATTCCAGTTCGATGGGCAGCTTCGAGCTCGGTTCGTAGTTGAGGCGTTCGAAGCCGATGACGTGGCCGTCGCGGTCCTTCATGAGGACGACCTCGTCGCCGGTTTCCTCGCAGATGTACTCGGCCTGCGGTGCGCCGAACCAGACGGTCAGCGTACGGCCACTTGGGTCGTGGTAGATGCTCAGGTCGGCCATTGGCGGATTGCCTCCTGCTGGATCTCGGCACGGACAAGCCTCAGGCGAAGCGCAGCTCGATGCGTCCGGCGCGACGGCGAACGGGCCCGACGACGATCTTCACGTCGTGTCCGAGCCTGGTGACCAGTTCGAGAAGTTTGCTTTCGCTGACCCCGCGAAACTGGCCGCGGGTGATGCGCGACACCTTGGCCTGATCGATTCCAAGAAGCTCCGCCGCCGCCGTCTGGGTCAGCTGGCGCTCCTCGATGACACGGGCGATCTCTGCCGCGAGCTGCGACTTGCGCTGCATTTCAGCGGCACGGTCGTAGCCCAGGTCGGCGTAGACGTTGTCGCTACCCGTTTCGATCTGGATTGCATTCTCTCGGCTCATTCGTTTTCTCCCTGTGACGCATGCCATGCTTCGAAGTCCGCTTGCGCAGCCTTCAGCCGCGAGCGGATCAGGGCCAGGTCTGCCTTCGATGTTCGGATGCCGCTCTTGGACTTCTTCTGAAAGCAGTGCAGCACATAGACCCAGCCGGCAAACCGGACCGTATAGACCGCGCGGTAGGTGTCCCCTGAAAGTCGTCGACGACTTCGAGTACGCCAGCCGAGCCAAAACCCGACAGAACCTTGGCGTCGCGATGCTTGCCCCCTGCCTGCGCGACGTCGATCGCGTGTCCGAATACATCCTTGACGTCCACGGGCATTCCGTCGAGGTCACGCTTGGAGGATCCCACCCACTTGAGCGGTTTTCGGTGTTGCCCCGCCATCGATTGCTCTATGCCTATTTGACCATAGCCGACTCAAGCGTCTCCGCCAAGGTCCGTTCTCGTGGGTAGGCATCGCTCATCCCATCCCCAGGTCGGCGAATTCGCCGTTGGCGTCCATGCGGTCCCAGGCGTTGAGGGCGAGGCGGCGGGTGCGGTACTCGCCGACCTGGCGGATCTCGCGCTCCTTCAGGGCGCGGAAGGTCTCCGACGGGTAGTCGGGTCCCTCAACGTCGACGGGGTCGAGGATGCAACGCAGCTCGTCGCGCGTCAGTTGCCAACCTGGCTCCAGGCTGCCGCAGCGGGCATGCGAATGAGGAGATGCCCCGGGCGCATTGTTCTCGGCGATTCTCGGCCCAGCTTACGGGAGGACGTCACGCTAGGATCTCGAATCGACGGACGGCGCTCGGATCTCCAGAGCGGAGTCCTCGCACTCGGGCGGGGCGCTCACGGGGTTGCAGCGTGCGATCTGGCCGCCCGGGATCTCCACGCGGTAGCCAGTGCCGAATTCGGGGTCGGGGACGGGGTAGTCGGTGCTGACGTACTGTGCTGCGCTGGCCAACGCCGCGTCGCGTTGGGTGGTGTCGCCGTTGCGCGCCTCCCGCGTATCGGCGTCGGCGCGGGTGCGCACGATGAATCCGGCGGCGACCAGATCCTGGATTCGCTCGACGTTGCCGAGCGGGCCGTTCACCTTCACGAAGCCGGCCGTTGGCTCGCCCGGGCTCGAATCGGTGAAGAGGATGCGGCCGCGCAGCGAGGGGTGTCCCGCCTGATAGGCGGCCTTGATGCGGCCGCCGTTGTCGAGTGCGAACAGCACCCGGCCGCGGCTCTCGGCGAGCGTCGGCCAGCCGTCGGTCGTCACCGCCTCCTCGAGAGTGTCGAAGCTGCCGCGAACGTCGTCGGGCGTGGTGATCTGCTCCCGCGGAAACACCGCGAGGATCTCCTCGTCGATCATGTCGAGCTGCTCGGCGTCGAACTCGATCGGCACCGTCAACGGCGGCACGCCGGGGAGGGTGATGTCGACCGCGGAATCTTTCGCCTCGACGAGGATCATGATCGGCAGGTGGTCGGGGTTGTCCGCGGACCACCGCTGCACCGTGGTCAAACAATCGACGAAGGTCCAGCAGGTGCTGCGGAAGTCGAGGTCTTGGACGTGCAAGACCTTCAGGCCGGGGAGGAGCAGTTCGGGAACGTCGAACGGGTCGCCGAGCACCTGGATGGCGACGGGGTTGGCGTAGCGGCCGCCGAGCGGGTCGGCGAAGATGTCGAGCTCGATCTGACGGATACCCTGCTCTTCGAACTGAACGTCGAGCGGCG
>CALJUJ010000764.1 GCA_937975525.1 uncultured bacterium | reverse complement strand
CCCGCGACTCCCCGAGATCCGAATGAGGGCACCCACGATGACCCGAAACACACCGCTCGTGCTCGCCAAAGTCGGCTACGCTTTGCCGGCGGCGGCCGCCCTCGCTCTCCTCCTCGGCACGACCGCGCCCGCCGAAGCGCGGCGTGTGTGCGCCGGCGACTGCAGCGGCGACGGCACGGTCACCGTCGACGAGGTCTTGCGCGGGATCAACGTCGCTCTTGGGGTGGTCGACCCCGCGGATTGTCACGCATTCGACGCCGACGGATCCGCCGACGTCGACGTCGCCGAGATCGTCACGGGGATCGACCATGCGCTCGGCGGCTGCCCGCTCGTGACCGTCGCCGATGCAGCCTTCTGGCAGACGCTGTGGGCCGATGCGGATCGAGCCGAGGAGAGCCTCGCGCTGCACACGCAAGCGATCGCCGACGACCCGGCCGACAGCCGATCCTACTTCTTGCGGGGCATGATGCACCTGTTCCGCTACGGACAGTCGATCGCCAACTTCACCGACTTCGACGACTTCGCGCGCAGCGAGATCGTGCGCGCCAACGACGATCTCGATCGCGCCGTCGAGCTCGCACCGGCGAATCGCTCCTACCCCGGCTTCCGCGGCGCAGCGACGTATCAGAATGGCGTGACCCATGGCGACGCCGAGCTCGAGCAGCTCGGAATCGATCAGCTGCGGGCATCGATGGAGCTCTGGCCCATCTTCAATCGCTTCTCGTTCCTGGGCACCGTCGCCGCCGTCGTGGAGCCGGACGATCCGCTGTTCGACGAGGCCATGGCCCACTTTCTCGACTTGTTGTCGCCGGCCGGCCTGGCGATGTGCACCGGCGAGATCTGCGGCAACGCCGGGCGCGCGCCGCGCAACCTGGAGGGGTCCGGTATCCTGTTCGGCGACATCTTCGCCAAGGCCGGCAATCTGCCGCAGGCGTGCAACTGTTCCCAGCTCGCCGTCGGCAGCGGACGCAGCTCGAGCTGGCGCTCCACTCCGCTGGCCGAAGCGCGCCTCGCCTCCGTCGCCGAGCGCGTCGCCGCCTATGCCGACGACGACCCCGGCAACGACCCTCCCCTGGTGGGCCTGGCGAACGAGAGTTGCCTGATCTGCCACGCACGCTGAGGCCATGCGGTCACGCCCCCTCGTAGAAGCGCGTCGCCGCGGCGCCCAGCGGCCGTCGCCCTCCCACACCGCCGCCGCTGCAAGTGCTGGCGGGCCGTTCAGGAAGAGCCCGTCGTTCGCATGACCCCGTCGCTCCCCTCCGTCCGGGAGACGCCGGCTCCACCGAATCCTCTCGACTCTCTGCGGATACCCGCGGGCGATCGACTCGTCGCCTTGCGATCGAACTTCGCCGGCGCGCAACCCTTTCCCCACGTCGTCCTCGACGATCTCGTCGACATCGAAGTCGCGCGCCGGGTGGCGCGCCGCGAGTTCGTCGACGTGGGCGGGCCGACCTGGACCTACCACCGCTACTACAGCCAGAAGACCTTTTCGCGCACCGCGCTCACGAGCTTCGCACCCGAAACGAGAGAGCTGATCGGCGCCTTCGCGAGCGCTCCATTCGCCGACTTCCTGGCCTCGCTCACCGGGATCGACGGGCTGCGTTGCGACGACGATCTCGAGGACGGGGGCCTACAGGCGACTGCGGCAGGCGGCTACCTCAACGTTCACATCGATCCATTGGTCCATCCACGCAAGCGGCGCTGGCGCCGGCGGGTCAATCTGCTCCTCTACCTGAGCGAAGAGTGGACCGACGACGACGGCGGCGACCTCGAGCTATGGGATCCAGGCGTGACCCACTGTCGGGTTCGCATCGCGCCACGCTTCGGACGCGTCGTGCTTCTCGCCGCAGGCCCGGACACGCCGCACGGCTTTCCCGATCGCCTCGATTGCTCCCCTCCCCGCTCGCGCAACTGCCTCGCGCTCTACTTCTACGTCGAGGAGAAGGCCGCCCCGCGGCCGCATTTCGGCCGACTCTACGCGCGACCGGGCGATGGCGTGGGCCGCCTCGGTGTTGCGCTGGACAACGTCCTCCTGCACCTCTACGGCCGGCTCGGGCAGACTCTCGGAATCGACGATCGCATGGTGAACCGCGTGATGCGCCCCCTGCGCCGCCGCCGTTGATCGTGCTTGGAAGCGCTGGCGTGAGTTTGGTAACTAGCGCGCCATGAGCCAAGCGAATCCGATTCCCGACACCGCCGTCCTCCTCGTTTCCTGCCCCGACCGACGCGGAATCGTCGCTGCGCTCGCGCAACTGCTCTACGGCCACGGCGCCAACATCCTGGACGCGGACCAACACAGCGACCCCACCGGGATGTTCTTCCAACGGATCCGCTTCGACCTCGCCGACATGCACACGGATCGGGTCACGCTGCAGAACGCGATCACGGAGGTCGCTCAGCGCTTCGAGATGCATTGGTGCCTGCGCTACGCCGCCGAACGCAAGCGGGTGGCGATCTTCGTATCGCGCTACGACCATTGCCTCGTCGACCTGCTCTGGCGCCATCGCGCCGGAGAGCTCGACTGCGAGATCCCGCTGGTCGTGAGCAACCATCCCGATCTCGAGCCCATCGTCGCCCCCTTCGGCGTCGCCTACCACGTGTTTCCGATCCAGAAGGAGAACAAGCGCACCCAGGAGGAGAAGGAGGTGGCGCTGCTCGACGAACACCGCATCGACCTCGTCGTCCTCGCCCGCTACATGCAGGTCCTCAGCAGCGACTTCATCGGTCGCTTTCCCGCGCGGATCATCAACATCCACCATTCGTTTCTGCCTGCGTTCATGGGTGGCAAGCCGCACCAGCGAGCATACGATCGCGGCGTCAAGCTCATCGGCGCCACCGCGCACTACGCGAGCACCGACCGCGACGAAGGCCCGATCATCGAGCAGGACGTGATCCGCGCATCGCACCGCGACTCGGTGGCCGACCTGGTGCGCAAGGGCCGCGACGTCGAGCGCAGCGTTCTGGCGCGGGCCGTGCGTTGGCATCTCGACGACCGTGTGATCGTCCACGCGAACAAGACGGTCGTCTTCGACTGATTCACCTTGCGCGATGCCATGCGCCTTGCTGGCTCGCGCTTTTTCGATCCCAATACCGCGTTTCGCGTGTTGCATTCGGAGCCGTCGCAGGAGGTCCCGAGTGCTCCATTTTCTCATCCTTCCGATCACCATTGCGGTCGCCGCGGGAACGGCTCAAGGCGCCACGGCCGATCGCGTCCGCGATGCCGTCGAGCGCACCTATCCCCACGGCATCACCGCGCACGACGCGGCCGAGCTGGGCCCCCAACCCACCGTCGCTCTGTTGCGGATGCTCGCCGACCCGACCGTCCTGCGCCGCGACAACGTGGTCGCGCTTCTGGGTTGGGCCGGAGATCGCCGCGCCGTCGCTGGCCTACAGAGCTGGCTTGCCGCAGCGGGTGCTTCGCCAGCGACCGCCGAAGAGGACCGCGCCCGCCTGCAGGTTCCGGTGGCGCTCGCCCAACTCGCGGAGCGTCGGATCGAAGGTGCGCTCGATGCCCTGCTGGCGCTGAGCGTACGCCCGCGAACGGCACGCCAACCGGACCCCGGCTTCGACGAGCAAGTCGCGTTTGCGCTCTCCCTGTCGTCGGCTCCGGCCGCACGGGCGCGGCTGCAGGAGCTGATGAAGCTCGCCCCATTCGACTTCCGCGCGCCGACGCAGCGCTCCCTCGACGCGTCTTCCGCATCCGCAAACCCGCATCCGGAGCCGCTGCAGCGCGACGCGAACGCGCGGCTGCATGCCATCGACGTCGCCTACGCCAATCATCCCGACGTGCCCGTGCCGATGACGGACGAGCAGGCGGACGCCATGCTCGAGATCGCCTCGTTCCTGACCCGCACCGAGGACGATCAGGACGACGTAGGCTGCTGCGCCCATTTCCGACGAGCCGTCTCGGGCGGGGTCGTCGGTCGCCCCGGAGACGGACTCGACATCGTCTCGTCGGCCGCAGAGCTCGACGCGCTCCTCGACGACCGCAGCACGCGCATCAAGGTCGTCCGCGCCATCAACTGGTGTGGTGGCCCCGGCGTCAACTTCAGCGGCTGCGCCACGCAGCGCGGATTCGGTGCCGTCGTCGTACGGCTCAGCGACCCGGCACTCGAAGCAGGCCTGTGGATGCACGAATACGGTCACAATGCCGGGCTCGATCACGTTGGTGACCAGCGCAACGTCATGAGCGCAATCGGCGGCTACGCATGTGGCCACTTCGATATCTGCGGCAACGACTCGTCGACGAAGCCGCAATGCACCGCGCTGCACGCGCCTCCGTCGGCCACGCGTAGCAACCCGGAGGACATTGGATTCTGCGGTCCGATCTCGTGCGGCGACGGACAACTCGACCCTTTCGAGCGCTGCGACGACGGCAACTCGTCGAGCGAGGACGCCTGCACGGAGGCATGCCTCGAGGCACGCTGTGGCGACGGCTTCGTGCACGCTGGAGTCGAGGCGTGCGATGACGGCAATGCCAGCGACGAGGATGCTTGCAGGAGCGATTGCACCGCCGCGGAATGCGGCGACGGGATTCTGCAGTCGTCGATCGAAGAGTGTGACGACGGCAACGACGACGACGGCGATGCATGCCTCACGGACTGCAGGCGAGCCACCTGCGGGGACGGCCATCTGCACGTCGGCCGGGAGCGCTGCGACGATGGCAATACCATCGATGGCGACGGCTGTGATGCACGGTGTTTCGTGGAGAGCTGCCACCTCTGCGGCGGCAGTCCGTCGACGTGCTCGGCGAAGCCCGATGATGCCACGTGTGACGACGGCGACGTGCTGACGGGAGGCGATCGCTGCATCGCCGGCGCGTGCAGCGGCGATGCCCCATCCTTGAAGCCGCACGTCGTCTACCGGGCGCGCACAGCTCGCGGCACCGCGAAACCGTCACGCTTCGGCCCCGTCGTGGTCACGACGAGCCATGGCACCAGCCGCTTCGCCGTCGACGCACCCAGCGGGCTCGCACTGCCCGAAGCCGACGAGCCGGCCGTCCCCCATGCATCCTCGCCCGGCTTCGTCGAATATCCGGTGCGCCTGGTCCGCGGCGAGCCCCGTCCGAGCGCCATTCGCCATCGCGCGCTGGCGGGTCGCTGCGAGCCGCTTCTCGCGCGCCTCGACAAACCCACGAGCCTCCTGGTTCCAAGCGAAGTCGCGACGAGCGCGTCACCACCCGCCCCCGAATCGTCCGACCACTTTCTCTGCTACCGCGCCAAGCAGGAATCACGGGCGCCTGCTGCCGGAAGGTATCCGCGGTTTCCCAAGATGGTGCAGATCGATGCACGCGACCTTTTCCAGACGCGCCGCTACGAGCTGAAGAAGCTCTCCCGCGTGTGCGTGCCTGCGTCGCTCGCTCAGGACCCGAACGCCCCGTCGACGATTCTCGCCGGCCGCGACCGCGGGGAGCCTCGTCCGTTTCCCGCCGCGGAAGTCGCACGGCCGGCGACGCGCTTCCTGTGCTACAAGGCTACGCTGGCTCGCAAGACGGTCGCGCAGGCGCAATGCGGCCCACGTGACGGTCGCGACCGTGGCAGCCGCATCGAGCCGCGCCAGGAGCGCCATCAGCGCCGCGCGGGACTGCTCGCGGCGAGCCCTCTGGCGCTCGAGCGCCTCGACACGCGTGGGGAGATCGAGGTGTGTCTCCCCGGCGCCGCTCCCGTCTGTGGCAACGGCGTCATCGAACCCGGCGAGTCCTGCGAGAGCACCGACGACTCGGCCTGCCCGGGCCAGTGCACCGCAGCCTGCCGCTGCGGGGTTGCGGGCGAGCTGCCGCCATGCCCGACCGATACGGTCGATCGGTGGTCGATCGACGTCGTGCGGGGAACGAACGTGACCATCGCGACCGACACGGTGGGGGCCGCCAACGCCGCTCCGGTCGAGCTGCGGGTACGATGCTCCACGGCCGACCTGGACCTCGCGTACCGCGACAACACCGCCTGCACCCACCTGACGGCGACGGGACTGTGCGCTAGCGCACGCTTTCAGGCCGCCGCTGACGAGACCTGCACGATCGACGTTCGGGCCCACGCAGCATGTCCACCGACGGCACGTCCCGCTTACGCTCTCTTGGTCGCCGTGGACGGCGTCTTCGTCACGCCGCAGTCCGTCGGTAGCGGGCTGCTGCCTCCGTGACGGACGAGCGAGCTTCGCAGGCCAGAGCTCGAGCTGCTGAAACCAACTCCACGAGCGTCGAGAGCGGAGCAACGGGCACGGTGCGTTGGGAGCCGCGCCCGGCAACCGAATCGTCACGAGGGCGGGTAGAGAAGCAGCTGGGTGCAGCGGAACAGCGCCATCTTCTTGCCCGAGGTCTCGTTGCGGACGACGGCGTCCCAGACCTGGGTCGTACGTCCGCCGTGCTCGAGCGTCGCCTCACAGAGGACCGCGTCGCCGCTGCGTGCCGATCCGACCAGGTTCACCTTGAGCTCCACGGTCGTGAAGCTCACGCCTTCGGGCAAGAGGTGAAACGGGGCGCAGGTCATGTCGGCCAAGCCGATGACGACGGTCGCCTGGAGGAAACCGTTGGGGGCGATGTGTTCCTGGCGCACCGTCATGCGGGAGCGCGCCGCGAAGCCTTCCGGCTCGAGCCGCTCCCAGCCGACGTACTCGGCGAGACTGCGCGGCCAACCTTGTCGATCCTGCATGAATGCTCCTCGCGCCCGCCATACCGCCGACGGCGAGCACGGCACAAGCGAATCCACGCTGCTGACAATGCACACCGCTTGCGCAGTTGACGCGGCCTGGCGCTTTCGCGGAGGATCGCGGCCCATGACGTACGAAGAAGCGGTTGCGCAGCTCACGGCCCCCGGAGCCCCGTTCGAGGTGGAGGTCGAGCACCGGGACGGCCGCACCGTGAAGAACTTCAAGAACCGCGAGCGCAGCTTGCGCGAGAAGATCGCCAACGCGGGCGAGCGCGGCGATGCGGTCTGCATGGTGCACGGCGAGCGACGCATCACCTACCGCGACATGATGCGCCGGGTTTGGGGCGCAGCCCATGGTCTCGAGGCACACGGATTCCGTCCCGGCGATCGCCTCGCGATCCTCGCCTACAATTCCCCCGACTGGCTGATGGCGCTCTTCGGTGCCACCTCCGCGGGAGGCATCGCCGTCGGGCTCAATGGCTGGTGGGTGACCGAGGAGATCGAGTACGGGCTCGCCGACTCGGGCAGCCGCTTCCTCGTCACCGACGAGCGGCTGTATCCGCGCGTGCAATCCCTCCGCGGAAAGCTACCGAATCTCGAGAAGGTGTTCTTCATCGGCGACAACGCCCCGCCCGACACGATTCCGCTCGACGAGATTCTCGCGCCGACCGACTCGCCACCGGCGGCCCCCATCGCCGAGGATGATCCCTTCGTGATCCTCTACACGTCCGGCACGACCGGGCGGCCCAAGGGATGCATCACGACGCACCGGGGCACGATCACCCAGGTTCTCGGAATCCTCTTCTCCACCGTGGCGGGCGCCATGGTCGACGGCACCGAGCCAGCGCTCGCCGGCGGCCAGCAGCAACCCTGCTCGCTGCTCACCTCGCCGCTGTTTCACGTCGGCGGCATCCACTCGAACGTCTGCCTGGCCCTCACCGTCGGCGCGCGCCTGGTGTTCTCGCAGGGGAAGTTCGATCCGCTGGAGGTCATGCAACTGATCGAGCGGGAGAAGGTGCAGTCCTGGGGGGCCATCCCGACCATGCTGCACCGGGTCGTCCACCACCCCGACGTCGGCAAGTTCGACCTGTCGTCGTTGCGCACGGTGTCGTTCGGCGGCGCGCCGACGGCGCCCGAAACCATCGACAAGGCCTCCGAGGTTCTGCCCATTCGACCCACGTTCGCCAACGTCTACGGGCTCACCGAGACGCATGGCGTGGCGACGATGAACGTGGGCAAGTCGTTGCTCGGCAAGAAGACCGCCGCGGGGCGCGTGCTACCGGTTCTCGAGGTGCGCATCGCCGGCGACGACGGCCGTTCGCTTCCGGTGGGCGAGCTCGGCGAGGTGCTGCTCGCGGGCCCGACGATCACGCCGGGGTACTGGAACCGTCCCGAGGCCACCGCCGAGACCGTTCGCGACGGCTGGTTGCACACCGGCGACCTCGGCTACCTGGACGAGGATGGGTTCCTGTTCGTCGTCGACCGCGCCAAGGACATGATCCTGCGCGGCGGCGAGAACG